>USKN01000060.1 GCA_900555295.1 uncultured Eubacteriales bacterium | reverse complement strand
TAACGGCGAAAATCTCTATGTTAAACCAATACGGGTTCGGGTCCCGTTTGCCTAAGCTACGGTGATGACAAAACAAAGTTTATTTTAGCGAGATTTTAGGTAAAAACCCGCTAAAAGCTTTGTCAAATGATATTACTTATAACAACAAAGTGCGAGAAAACATATATATATTCAAGGGTAAGGTGAAAAATAATACTTTTGTGATTAGCGATTGGGATATTATTTATCCGATTTCAAGAAAATCAAACATAAAAAAGTTGCTTTGTCCCCAATCCTTTTTAAATATATATGATTTTAATTGGAAAATAATAATTAAAAATTGGTGCGGCAAAAAATTATATGAAAGTACGGGAGGGCGTTGATACTTATAATCAATACAACTGTACAGATTATCCTGAAATAGAAAACAAGATGAATCGTCCCTATATGGTAATGCTTATTATGATTGAAAATAACACATTTGCAATAAATTTGACTTGCAGCACAAGCTTAAATATATAAGCGAAGACGGAAGATAAAACATAATAATTTTCACGAAAATATTTATGAAAATAGTTGACTTTTTTCAAGGTGAGGTGTATAATAATATTGTAATAAGCATATGTTAGGAGTGAAAAATATTATGAAAGCGAGCGTAAAAAGTATGGATATTGATTACGGTTTGTTGAATTTTACACAGCATTTGGTGCCTATTTCCGACTTCAGCCGTGGTAAAACGGCACAGCTTTTCGATGATGTGAAAAACAATAATACAGAGTATGTCGTTTTAAAGAACAATCAGCCGACAGCAATGGTTATATCTCTGGATATGTATAAAATGCTTGTGGAAAAGGCTGTGAAAATGGAACAGTTGCTTGACAGAATTGAAGAAAACAGACTGCTTTCGAAGGCTGTTGATGTAGCGAACAGGACAGACGCCGCAAGCTATGAGAGTTTTGATGAGGTTTGCAAAGAGCTTGGATTTGATTCTGGCAAAATTGAGTCTGAATGTGAAAGTGTGGAGATTGAATAGTGTGGAAAGCAAAATTTGCACCTGATGCAAATGCAGAACTTAAAAAGCTTGATAAAGCCGTTGCCGAACAGGTGCTTAAAGGAATTGCAAAGGTCAGAAAGAATCCTTTGCCAAGACCGGACGGTTACGGAAAGCCGCTCGGAAACAAACAAGGAAATAATCTGACAGGATTTTTTAAGATAAAATACAGAGGTATAGGCATACGGGTTGTTTATACGCTTGTTTGTTCGGAGCAGGTTATGAACATCCTTGTTATTTCAAAAAGAAATGACGAGTATTGCTATGATGTGGCAATTAAACTGTATCAGAAATATGGAGACAGTATATTCGACGATATTTTTAAACAGTAAGACTTAATATTTTTTTATAGCAGATTTCACTGAAAATATGAGATCTGTTCTTTTTTATATTCGTAGGTGATAACAATTAGTGCAGCAGTAACAAAACTTTTAATACAGCTTGCTATTCAGGTTGTAACTGATGATGAAACAAGAAAAAGTGTCCTTGCAATAACTTTAACGCCTATTATCAGCGTGTTGCTTATACTTTCAATGGCATATTACATAATTTAGTTCGGTACGGTGCAGGCAGGTTCGGATTATTTCTTCTTGCCTAATCTGTGAACGTTTAGCTCACTTATGTCCGAAGTTTACACAAAATTATGAATTAACCAAATAGCGCGAAAACGTCACACTGTACATACGTGTGACGTTTTCGCGTTAAATGAAAAATAAAACTTATGCAAAATATTAGTGTTAAATCATATTTGTATAGCCCATAAGAAACTCATCAATTTCCCGTGCACACCGTCTGCCCTCGGCAATGGCGCGCACTACAAGTGATTGCCCCATATGCATATCGCCGGCGGTAAACACCTTATCGGCATTTGTTTTATATTTGCCGTTTTGAGTTTTTACACGCAAACGCTCATCAAGCGAAATTTTAAATGCGTCGGCTATTTTTTTATCTGTACCCAAAAATCCGGCGGCAATTATAAGAATATCAGCTTTTATTTCTTTTTCGCTGTTTTCAACAAAGTACATTTCGGGACGGGGATTGCCATCAACCTTTTTAAATCCGACTTTAACGGTTACAATACTTTTTAAATTGCCGTTTTTGTCTTTTTTAAATTCTTTAACTGTTGTGTTGTATACTCTCGGGTCGTGACCGAAAACAGCAATAGCCTCTTGCTGACCGTAGTCGGTTTTAAGCGTTTTGGGATATTCGGGCCAAGGATTATCCAATGTGCGTTTAACGGGCGGTTTGCCCATCATTTCCAGCTGTACAACCGATTTTGCACCGTGACGTATGCAAGTTCCCACACAATCGTTACCCGTATCGCCGCCGCCGATTATAACAACATCTTTATTTGTTACATCGGGGAATTTTTTATCGGCAAAGTTGGAGTTTAAAAGGCTTTTTGTGTTTTGCGTTAAAAAGTCAACCGCAAAATATATATTTTTTGCATCTCTGCCGTCGGCTTTTATATCACGCGGAACTCCTGCTCCGCAGCAAAGTACAACGGCGTCGTACTCTTTTAATATTTTATCGGCATTTGATTTTTTTGACGCGTCGCAGTCAATAATAAATTTTATGCCTTCTTTGCGCATAATATCCACTTTACGGTCGATAACCGATTTGTCGAGTTTCATATTTGGTATGCCGTACATTAAAAGTCCGCCTACGCGGTCGTTTTTTTCAAACACCGTTACATTATGTCCGCGTTTGTTGAGCTGGTCGGCAACCGCAAGTCCCGCGGGTCCCGAGCCGATAACGGCTATTTTTTTGTCGGTTCTTACCTCGGGAGGGGCAGGGGTAATATACCCGTTTTTATATGCGGTTTCTATTATATAAAGCTCATTGTCTTTAATTGTAACGGCATCGCCGTTCATTGCGCAGGTACAGGCAGCTTCGCAAAGTGCGGGGCATACACGTCCCGTAAATTCGGGAAAGTTGTTTGTTTTAAGAAGTCTTGCCGCCGCTTGTTTATCGTTGCCTTTATATATTTCGTCGTTCCATTCGGGTATAAGGTTATTGAGCGGACAGCCTGTCATCATATTGTTGAGTATCATACCCGATTGGCAAAACGGTACTCCGCAGTTCATACATCTTGCGCCTTGTTTTTTTCGTTCCTCTTTGGAGGAATATTCGTGAAATTCATCAAAGTTTTTTATTCTTTCCGCACACGACACACATTCGTTTTCGTGACGGTTATATTCCATAAATCCTGTTGGTTTACCCATAACTTTATTCCCCCTTAACCTCTTGTGATTTTATAAAATGCTTCAATTTCGGCTTCATCACGCGTTAAGCCTTTTTCTTCAAACGATGATATTGCATAAAGCATTTTGCTGTAATCTATAGGAACAATCTTTTTAAACGACGGAGCGTATTCGTCAAAATTATCGAGAATATTTTTTGCATACTCTGAACCTGTTTGCTTTACGTGTTCGCTGATTAAATTTTTAAGCTCTGTGCGGTCGTGCTTTTCGGAAAGTTCTTCTATAGATACAAGTTCTTTGTTTACACGCATATATAAATCGTGGTCAATGTCGAGAACATATGCAATTCCACCGCTCATACCTGCCGCAAAGTTTTTACCTGTTTTGCCGAGTATTGCAACCGTTCCGCCCGTCATATATTCGCAGCCGTGGTCGCCCACACCTTCGCATACCGCAACGGCACCGCTGTTTCTTACACAAAAACGTTCGCCTGCAACACCGTTTATAAAGGCTTTACCGCTTGTTGCGCCGTAAAGTGCAACGTTACCTATAATAATATTTTGCTGTGATTTGAATTTGCTCTTTTTGGGCGGATATACAACAAGTGTGCCGCCCGATAAACCTTTGCCGAAATAGTCGTTGCTGTCGCCCTCAAGCCTTAATGTAAGACCCTTGGGAATAAATGCGCCAAACGATTGTCCGCCTCCGCCCGTACAATTAACGGTAAATGTATCGTCTTTTAAAGTGTTTTTAAATTTCTTTGTAATTTCAGAACCGAGTATTGTGCCGAATGTTCTGTCGGTACTCGATGTTTTAACCGATACACTGTGAGGTTTACCTGTTTTAAGCGAGTCGGCAAACTCTTTTAAAAGTACCGATACATCGGTTGTCTTTTCAAGTTCAAAATCAAATATATCTTTTTTGTCAAAGTGAGATTTACCCATATCCTTGTACGGATTTTTTATAATTGGGCTCATATCCACCGATTTGCCTCTTGGTGTGCTTGCGGTATCACGTACTTTAAGAAGGTCGCATCTTCCAACCATTTCATCTATTGTACGCACGCCGAGTTTTGCCATTATTTCACGCATTTCCCGGGCAATAAATTTCATAAAGTTTTCAACATATTCGCTCTTGCCCGAAAAACGTTTGCGCAGTTCGGGGTTTTGTGTTGCTATACCTACGGGGCAAGTATCGAGATTGCATACGCGCATCATAACACATCCCATTGTAATAAGCGGTGCGGTTGCAAAACCGTATTCCTCCGCACCCAAAAGTGCCGCAATTACAACGTCGCGTCCGCTCATAAGCTTTCCGTCGGTTTCTATGCGTACACGTGAACGCAATCCGTTGAGCATAAGCGTTTGATGCGTTTCGGCAAGACCGAGTTCCCACGGCATTCCCGCATTGTGTATACTGCTCTTTGGTGCTGCGCCCGTACCGCCGTCATATCCCGATATGAGTATAACCTGTGCACCGGCTTTTGCAACACCTGCCGCAATTGTGCCAACACCCGCTTCGCTTACGAGTTTTACCGATATACCGGCATCGCGGTTGGCATTTTTTAAGTCGTATATAAGCTGTGCCAAGTCCTCAATTGAATATATATCGTGGTGGGGCGGGGGAGAGATAAGCGATACACCCGGTGTTGAATATCTTGTTTTTGCAATCCACGGGTATACTTTTTTGCCCGGAAGGTGTCCGCCTTCACCGGGTTTTGCTCCCTGTGCCATTTTTATTTGAATTTCTTTTGCACTGCACAAATATTCGCTTGTTACACCAAAACGTCCCGACGCTACCTGTTTAATGGCGCTTGAACAGTCGGAGTAAAGTCTTTCGGGGAGTTCGCCGCCCTCGCCCGAGTTTGATTTTCCGCCGAGCCGGTTCATTGCACGTGCCATACATTCGTGTGCCTCGCGTGAAATTGAGCCGTAAGACATAGCGCCTGTTTTAAAACGTTTTACAATGCTTTCCACACTTTCAACTTCATCAAGCGGTACGGGTGTTACACCGTCTGTGTTAAATTCCAAAAGTCCGCGCAGAGTATGAGGACGTGTTTCGTCATCAACAAGCGCCGTATATTCTTTAAATTTTTCGTAACTGCCCGTACGCGTTGCCTGCTGCAAAAGCACAATTGTTTTTGGGTTGTACATATGGTCGTCTTTATCGTAACCGCTGCGCAGTTTGTGTGCGCCGTTGGAGTCGAGCGTTGTGTCGGTTCCGAGTCCAAGAGGGTCAAATGCGTGCGAGTGGTTCCATTGCACGCCCTCGTTTATTTCTTCAAGACCTATGCCTTCAACGGGACTTACGGTATTTGTAAAGTATTTATCTATTACTTCGCTCTTAATACCTATTGCTTCAAAAATTTGAGCCGATTGATAAGATTGAAGTGTCGAAATACCCATTTTTGAGGCGATTTTTACAATTCCGTGTAATATAGCGTTGTTGTAGTCATCTATTGCCACATAAACATCTTTTTCGAGTATATCTTTATCAACCAATTCTTTTATACACTCCTGTGCAAGATACGGGTTTATTGCACGCGCACCGTAACCGAGCAAAAGTGCAAAGTGGTGAACATCGCGCGGTTCGGCGCTTTCAAGTATAATAGATACCGACGTTCTTTTTTTGGTGCGTATAAGATGTTGTTCTACTGCCGATACGGCAAGTATTGACGGTATTGCCACGTGGTTTTCGTCCACTCCTCTGTCGGAGAGTATTATAATATTTGCACCGTTTTTATATGCACGGTCTATTTGTACAAATAAGTGGTCGAGTGCTTTTTCCAAAGATGTGTTTTTAAAGTAGAGTATATATACCGTTTCTACTTTAAAGCCGGGTTTATTCAAATTTTTAATTTTAAGCAAATCAATACTTGTAAGTATTGGGTTGTTTATTTGCAAAACTCTGCAGTTTTCGGCATTTTCCTCAAGCAAGTTACCGTCGGAGCCTATATAAACCGTTGTATTTGTTACAATTTCTTCTCTTAATGCGTCAATAGGCGGATTTGTAACCTGCGCAAATATTTGTTTAAAGTAATTAAAAAGAGGTTGATGTTTATCCGAAAGTACGGCAAGCGGAATATCAACGCCCATTGCGGCGGTTGACTCGTTTCCTGTTTTTGCCATAGCAAGTATGCCTGTGTTTACATCTTCGTACGTATAGCCGAATGCTTTATAGAGTCGGTCGCGCTGCTCTTCGGTATGAATTTTTACTTTCTTCGGCGGTACGGGTAATTCTTTAAGAGTAAGCAAATTTCTGTCGAGCCATTCGCCGTAAGGGTTTTTTTCGGCATAGCTTTGTTTAAGCTCCGTATCGTCAATAACACGTTTTTGAACGGTATCTACCAACAGCATTTTACCGGGTTCAAGACGCGATTTGCATTTAATGTTTTCGGGTTCAAATTCAAGCACTCCCACTTCGGACGAAAGCACAAGGTAATCGTCGTCGGTTATATAGTATCTTGACGGTCTTAAACCGTTTCTGTCAAGAGTTGCTCCTACTATATCGCCGTCCGAAAACAGTATTGCCGCCGGACCGTCCCACGGTTCCATCATTGTGGAGTAATATTTGTAAAAATCTTTTTTCTTTTGGTTCATTGTAGGTATGCTTGCCCACGGTTCGGGAATTGTAACCATCATTGCAAGCGGAAGTTCCATACCGTTCATCATCATAAATTCAAGAGTGTTATCAAGCATTGCGGAGTCGGAACCTGTAGCGTTTATTACAGGCAGAATATTATCCATATCACCCTCAAACACATCGGAGAACATTGTTTCTTCTCGTGCGAGCATTCTGTCGGCATTACCGCGGATTGTGTTTATTTCGCCGTTATGCAAAATAATTCTGTTTGGATGCGCACGCTCCCAGCTTGGGTTTGTGTTTGTTGAAAATCTGCTGTGCACAAGTGCAATTGCCGATGTATAGTCGTTGCTTTGCAAGTCTTTGTAAAAGCTCCTTAACTGATGTACAAGGAACATACCTTTATACACAATTGTTCTGCTTGAAAGCGACGGCACATATGTGTCGTCGTTGCTCTGTTCAAAAGTACGTCTTATTACATATAACCGTCTGTCAAATTCAAGACCTTTTTTAAGATGAACAGGTCTTTTTATAAAGCATTGGCAAATATACGGCATACAGTTTCTTGCCTTTTCTCCCAAAATATCAGGATTTACGGGCACATCTCTCCAGCCTATAAATTCCAAACCTTCTTTTTTGGTTATAATTTCAAACATTTTTTTTGCCTGATTGCGTTTTAATGTATCCTGCGGGAAAAAGAACATACCCACACCGTAATCTCTTTCGCTGCCAAGCTTTAAGCCCGAATGTTTGCTGAAAAAGTTGTGCGAAATTTGCAGCATAATACCTACACCGTCGCCCGTTTCACCCGTTGCGTCTTTACCTGCACGGTGTTCAAGACGTTCAACAATTTTTAATGCGTCGTCCACAACTTTATAACTTTTTTCACCTTTAATACTTATTACGGCACCTATACCGCAAGCGTCGTGTTCAAATTGTTTATCGTATAAACCCTGTTGATTATTCATATCAACACCCCTCTCGTTATTTAAACATTTATTATAGTATTATTTACCGCTGTCACCGTAGTTTGAAAGTACTCTTGCCGACGGGTCGTCAACATCACAGCCCTCCCACGATTTGTTCGGCATCCAAAAATCGGGTATCATTTCTGCCTGACCCGGATAGTATTTTTCAAATATTTCTCTGTAGAATAGCGATTCTTTTGTAAACGGTGTACAGTAACCGTATTTTGCCGACAATTTTTTAAACTCATCATCTGTATATTTTGCGTTTGCATATTCTTTTAAGTAATCAACCATTGAGTGACCAACAGCGTCGGAGAATGCGGCTTTTTCACGGTAGAGTATATCGTGCGGCAAATAGTCGCCTTCAAATGCGTGGCGCAGCAAATACTTTCCTTTGCCGTATTTGTTCATTTTCATTTCGGGGTCGATACTCATTACATACTTAACAAAATCAAGGTCGCCAAACGGCACTCTTGCCTCCAATGAGTTAACCGAAATACATCTGTCGGCACGCAGTACGTCATATGCGTAAAGCTCTCGTATACGTTTTTGTGCTTCTTTTTGAAATTGTTCCGCGTTGGGTGCAAAGTCGGTATATTTGTAACCGAAAAGTTCGTCGGATATTTCGCCCGTTAAAAGTACTCGTATATCCGTTTGCTCGTGTATTGCTTTGCATATAAGATACATACCCATACTTGCACGGATTGTTGTAATATCAAATGTACCCAATATACTTATAACCTTTTCAACCGAGTTTAAAACATCGTCTTTGGTAATTATTATTTCTTTATGGTCACTTTTTATAAAATCCGCAACTTCTTTTGCATATTTAAGGTCGATTGCGTCCTCACTCATACCTATGGCAAATGTTTTTATCGGTTTGTCGCTTTTTTTTGCGGCAACGGCACACACAAGTGAGCTGTCGAGTCCGCCGCTTAACAAAAATCCAACTTTAGCGTCTGCAACAAGACGTTTTTCAATACCCGTTACAAGTTTATCGTGAATGTTTTTGCAAACCGTTTCCAAATCATCGTGTATATATTCTTTAACATCCGCTATGTCACAGTAGCATACAAATTTGCCGTCTGTCCAATAATGTCCCGGAGGGAACGGCATTATTTTATCACCTAATCCCACAAGGTTTTTTGCCTCGCTCGCAAACATTATTGCGCCTGTTTCATCATAGGCGTAAAAAAGAGGCCTTATACCTATAGGGTCACGTGCGGCAATAAATTTTTGTTTGTCGCCGTCATATATAATACAGGCAAATTCAGCGTCAAGCATTTTAAACATATCTGTTCCGTACTCTTTATAAAGCGGAAGAAGTATTTCGCAGTCAGAGTCGCTTTTAAATCTGTATTTGCTCATTAATTTCGATTTTATTTTTTCAAACCCGTACAGTTCGCCGTTGCATATCGAGTAGCTTCCGTCAAGTTCAAACGGCTGCATACCTTCAGGGTGCAGACCCATTATCGATAAGCGGTGAAATCCAAGTACCCCATTTTTTACATCAATAATTTTGC
>USKN01000059.1 GCA_900555295.1 uncultured Eubacteriales bacterium | reverse complement strand
TAATACCCCCACCTCACCACCGCCTACGGCGGAGCCTCTCCTCAAGGCGAGGCCTCCTTTTGTGTTCAATGTTATATAAAAAACAAAATCTTAAAATATATTATACCAATTAAGTTTTTCGGGTTTTACAATATCATCGGCATAGTCGTTTAAAATTTTAAGCTCGGCATATTTATACATATCTGCCTCGCTGCCGTAATTTAAATACACTTCAAGGCGCGCTATGCTTTGCGAAATATCGTTGCATACCTTGTGGTTTGAAAGCGCCATAAGCGTGTTTTCGTTTTTCTCCCAATATTTCTTTAATTCCTTTACCGTATCGCCGCTGCCGTATATATCGTCTTTTATTCTGTCGGTATACATATGAACGGTTTGTACCACATTTTTGCTGTATATGCCGTCTGCAATAAAAAACAATACAAGTATAAGCGTAATACATAATGCAATTGCCACACTGCGCATTTTTATTTCCCCTTTGTTTGCTTTTTTTGAATAAAATATTCGTTTTTGTAAAACGTCATAAAATACACGTCGCGCTCATTTTGTATGTTATGTTTTTTTAATACTTTCATAATGTGCGATTGAGATATTTTTGCCGATTTAAGATTTTTGTACATTATTTTGCCCTCCGATATAATTACAACGGGAAAGCTGTCGCGTGATGATTTTATGTTTAAATCACCCAAAGTGGGCGCTTTGTTCTGCGGTTTGGGTATAACTGTTAACTGCCCGTTTGTTTCAAGCATTACGGTGTCAACCTCGCTTAAATCGTAATACCCCTGAAGCCGCAGCTGCTCGGTTAAATCGGATATGTTAAACCGCTGTTTTTTCATTTCATTTTGCAAAATTTGCCCCTTTAATACTATTATACTCGGTACACCCGTTACAATTCGGCGTATTTTTAGGTTTTTAAGAAGTACGCTCGATATTATAAGCTCCGCAACAACAAGCGTAAATATGGGTACAATGCCGTACATAAGCGGTATTGACGTGTCGCTCATAGGTATGCTTGCAAGGTCGGATATCATAATGGATACCACAAGCTCGCTCGGCTGCATTTCGCCTATCTGACGTTTGCCCATAAGACGGAGCGCCGTAATTACCATTGTGTAAAGTATGAGTGTGCGTACAAATAATATCGGCATATATTAAATCATCTCTTTCTTTTTTTATACTTTACATTTTTCCAAAAATATGTTATTATATACTTATTATATTATGTTTAATTGGAGTGATTTTAAAATGCCAAAAGCAAAAAAGGAACAACAAGAGCAAACAGCGCTGCTCTATAAAAATATTCCTCTTGTAAAAAGAGGCAATTTAATTGTGTACGGAAATTTAAACGACGATGTATATGTGCAAATGGAAATTATGGGTTCGGATAATTTTAAAGGACTCGATATTGCAAATGATGTTGTTGTAACATTGGTTGAAAACGGACGCATTACCAAAAAAACCGAAAAAGACGGTCTTTTCAGAGCGCTCGATATAGGTGTTGTATGGCTTGAAGCGGCACTCGGTACAAAATAACAAAAAGGGACGGTAAAACTATGAATACTCCACTTGTAAATTTTACAATGCTTGTTGATTTTTACGAGCTTACAATGGCAAACGGCTATCTTGAAAACGGGTATAAAAACCGTATTGCCTGCTTTGATATGTTTTTTAGAAAAGTACCCGATAACGGCGGTTTTGCCATTATGGCGGGGCTTGAACAGCTTATTGAATATATTTGCAATTTAAAGTTTGATGACGCGGATATTGAATATTTGCGCAGTAAGGGCATTTTCAGCGAAAAATTTTTGGAGGAGCTTAAAAACTTTAAATTTGAGTGCGATATATGGGCAATGAAAGAGGGAACACCCATATTTCCCGGTGAGCCTATTATAAAAGTAATAGGTCCCGTTATGCAGGCACAGTTTATAGAAACTATGGTATTGCTTACAATAAACCACCAAAGCCTTATTGCAACAAAGGCAAACAGAATTGTACGCGCCGCAAAAGGACGCCCCGTTATGGAGTTTGGTTCGCGCCGCGCCCAGGGTGTGTACGGTGCAATATACGGCGCACGTGCCGCATATATTGCCGGCTGTGTCGGTACTGCCTGTACAATAAGCGACCGTGTAGATAAAATACCGGCACTCGGCACAATGGCACACAGCTGGGTGCAGATGTTTCCAACCGAGCTTGAAGCGTTTGAGGCGTATGCAAAAACATATCCCGACGGATGTACTCTTTTAATAGATACGTACAACGTTTTACATTCGGGATTGCCAAACGCAATAAAAGTGCTTAAAAAACTAAAAGAGCAAGGTTATAAAGCGGGCGGAGTAAGAATAGACAGCGGAGATATAACATACCTTACCAAAAAAATACGCAGAATATTGGACGCATCGGGGCTTGAGGACGTAAAAATTGTGGTATCAAACTCACTTGATGAATACATTATAAGAGATTTGCTTACGCAGGGCGCGTGTATAGACTCGTTCGGCGTGGGCGAAAGAATGATAACATCGCGCAGTGAGCCTGTATTTGGCGGTGTGTATAAACTTGCCGCAATATATGATGAAAACGGGTGCGAGATACCCAAAATTAAATTGAGCGAAAACGTGTCAAAAATTACAAATCCGTGCAACAAAAAAGTTGTGCGCCTGTACGATAACCAAAACCATAAGGCAATTGCCGACGTGCTTTTGCTTGAGGGCGAAAGCGTGCCGAACGGCGAACCGTACGAAATATTTGACCCCGAACATACGTGGAAAAGAAAAATCGTTACCGATTATTATGCGCGTGAGCTTTTGGTAAAAGTGTTTGATAAAGGCGAGCTTGTATATGAGTGCCCTAATGCGCAAAACGCAAAAGATTACTGTGCTTCTCAAGTAGACACACTGTGGGACGAAGTAACAAGATTTGAAAATCCGCACAATTATTATGTGGATTATTCGCAAAAGCTGTGGGATATAAAAAATAAACTTTTAAATGAACACAGATAACCATTTCTTTAAGGGGGATTAAATTTTGAAGATTTTAACTTTCAAAGGCGGTCTGCATCCCGACGATTGTAAATCGTATACAAAAGATAAACCCATACGGGAGATTAAGCCGTCGGATATAATGGTATACCCTATGAGCCAGCACATAGGCGCTGTGTGCGAGCCGATTGTAAAAAAAGGCGACAGAGTGCTTTTGGGGCAAAAAATAGGCGACAGCGACGCATTTGTATCGTCGCCCGTTCACTCAACCGTATCGGGCACGGTTGTTGCGGTTGAAAAAAGACTTCACCCAAACGGCAGTAAAGTAATGTCGGTTGTGGTGCAAAACGACGGACTCGATGAGTACGCACCCGAAATTAAACAAAACGGGGGTGCGTCGCAAGGGCTTACAAAAGCTGAAAAACTTAAAAGAATACGCGAATGCGGAGTTGTGGGACTCGGCGGTGCAACATTCCCCACACACATAAAGCTTTCGCCCCCGCCCGATAAAACAATAGACTGTATAATATTAAACGGTGCCGAGTGCGAACCCTACCTTACAAGCGATTATCGCGTAATGCTTGAAACGCCAAAGCTTGTGTTTGACGGGCTTAAAATAATGATGGATATTACGGGTGTAAAACGTGCTGTTATAGGCATAGAAAACAATAAACCCGAGGCAATTGACATTATGACTAAAATTGCCAAAAATTATGACGGTGTAACGGTTGCCGCACTTAAAACCAAATACCCGCAGGGCAGCGAAAAGCATCTTATAAAAGCGGTGTTAAACCGTGAAGTGCCGAGCGGAAAGCTTCCTGCCGACGCAGGTTGTATAGTGGATAACGTAGATACTTGTATTGCGGTATATAATGCCGTTGAGCGCAATATGCCCGTGCTTACCCGTGTAATAACTGTATCGGGGTCGGGAGTTTTAAATCCGCAAAACCTGCGTGTACGTGTGGGTACGGGATTTGACGATATATTAAAAGAGGCAGATTTTAACGAGGAAAAAACCAAAAAAATAATTGCCGGAGGCCCTATGATGGGCATAGCCGTTTATTCGGTAAACGTACCTACCGTTAAAGGCACATCGGCTATACTTGCATTCGGCGACAAGGAAATAAATAACAATACAAAACAGGTTTCGCCCTGTATACGCTGCGGCTGCTGCGTTGAAAAATGCCCTATGCATTTAATGCCGCTTATGCTTAACTCTTACGCAAAGGCAAAAGATTACGACGCCTGTCTTAAATATCACATAGGCGACTGCATAGAGTGCGGAATATGCTCATATAATTGCCAAAGCAACGTAAATCCGCTCCAAAATATAAAGACGGCTAAAAAAATGATAGCGGCTATGAAAAGAAAAACGGAGGTACGGGCAAAATGAACGAAAATTTAATTGTATCGTATGCGCCTCATATAAGAGGAAAAGACAACGTACAGCATACTATGCTTGACGTTATAATAGCGCTTATGCCTGCACTTTTGGGTGCATTATACTTTTTCGGCATACGCTCGCTGTATATTACGCTTACAGGTGTTGCGTCAAGTGTGTTTTTTGAATATTTGTGGTGTAAACTTGCAAAAAAAGCAGTAACAACGGGAGATTTGAGCGCCGCCGTTACCGGCATACTCATATCTTACAGCGTACCGCCCACAATACCGCTTTATATGGTGGTTATTGCAAGCGCATTTGCAATTATTATTGTAAAATGCTGTTTTGGCGGTTTGGGTCAAAACATTGTAAACCCCGCGCTTGCGGCGCGTGCGTTTATGCTTGCGAGCTGGCCGGTTGAAATGACAAACTATACCGCTCCGTTCGACAAATTGGGACTTTTTACGGATATTGCATCAAGTGCGCAAAATACCACTTCGGGTGCAACTCCGCTTGCGTTTTTAAAGGGTGTTGAGGGTGCGTCCGCCGCGTCGTACACCGATTTGTTTTTTGGACACATAGGCGGCTGTATTGGTGAAGTAAGCGCGTTTTTGCTTATTATAGGCGGTATTTATCTTGTTGCACGCAAGGTAATAACTCTTACAATACCCCTTACATATATATTAAGCGTTGGTGTGTTTGGCTTTATATTCGGCGGCGAGTCGCTTTTGCAAGGTGACTTTTTGTACCACATACTTGCCGGCGGTGTAATAATGGCGGGCATATTTATGGCAACCGATTATACAACAAGCCCCGTGTCAAAGTGCGGTCAGTTTATATTTGCACTTGGTGCGGGATTTATAACGGGCGTTATACGTGTGTTCGGCGGATACCCCGAGGGTGTAACATACGCAATTATGCTTATGAACATAACCGTTCCGCTTATAGATAAACATATTATACCGAGAACATTCGGCTACGGCAGGGAGGCGGCAAAATGAAAATAAACAAAAAAGACATACTTTATATATTAAAGCTTGCACTTATACTTCTTGCCATATCGTTTGTATGCACAATACTTTTAACGGTGGTAAATGCGCTTACAAAAACAAAAATTGCCGAGCGCAGTCAAAAAAGTGCACAGGACGCACGTATTGAAGTGTTAAAGGAAGCCGATGATTTTAAAAAAACCGACGGGTTTAAACCTACCGATAAATACGGCGCACCCGTAAACGAAATATATATCGGTACAAAGGACGGCAAAACGGCAGGTTACTGTGTAAGCGTAAGTCCAAACGGATACGGCGGCGCAATACAAATGATTGTGGGTATAAGCGCCGATATGAACGTTACGGGAGTTAAAATAACATCTATGAGCGAAACACCGGGACTCGGCGCAAAAGCGTCGGATAAATCGTTTACCAATCAATATATAGACAAAGCGGCAAACGGCGATTTGGGCGTAAACAAAACGGGCAATGCCTCAAAGGACGAAATAAACGCAATAAGCGGCGCAACCATATCCAGCAAAGCCGTTACAAGCGGAGTTAATGCCGCGGCAAAAGCGGTAAGCGAATTAATGCAAAAGGAGGGAAATCAATAATGGCTGATAATACGGAAAACAAACAATCTTATATGCAAATTTTTAAAAACGGTCTTATTGACGAAAACCCTACTTTTATACAGCTTTTGGGTATGTGTCCCACGCTTGCCACAACCACATCGCTTATAAATGCGGTTGGTATGGGGCTTTCGGCAACATTTGTTTTGGTATGTTCAAACTTTGCCATATCGTTTGTGCGCAAATGCATACCTAATAAAATAAGAATAGCGTCGTACATAGTAATAATAGCTACATTCGTTACAATAATACAAATGCTTTTGGAGGCTTATCTGCCGAGTATTTCGGCGTCGCTCGGTCTTTTTATACCGCTTATAGTGGTAAACTGTATTATACTTGCAAGAGCCGAAAACTTTGCGTCTAAAAACAAACCTCTCCCGTCGGCTGTTGACGGCTTGGGAATGGGTCTCGGATTTACTCTGGGACTTAGCGTACTCGGCACAATCCGCGAAATATTGAGTGCCGGTACAATACTCGGTATAGATATATTCTTTGAGCACTATAACCCCATTATAATATTTATGCTTGCCCCGGGCGGATTTTTGGTGTTCGGTACGGTGCTCGGAATTTACAATGCCATAAAAAACAAAAAGGAGGTTAAATAACAATGGGAGTAATTAAAGAATTTCTTGCATTGGCAATAACCGCCATTTTGGTAGAAAACTTTGTATTGGTAAAGTTTTACGGCATATGCCCGTTTTTGGGTGTTTCAAAAAAAACCGAAACAGCGCTCGGTATGGGTATGGCGGTAACATTTGTAATGGTTATTGCCTCGGTTATGACATACCTTGTGCAAAAATACATTTTGGTACCGCTCAATGCCGAATATTTACAAACAATAGCTTTTATTTTGCTTATAGCCGCATTGGTACAGTTTGTTGAAATGGTTGTGGCAAAGGTGTTGCCTGCACTTTACAATGCGCTGGGAATTTACCTGCCGCTTATTACAACCAACTGTGCGGTGCTTTCGGTAACGCTTATAAACGTACAGCGCGGATACGACCTTGCGCATACAATATGTTATTCTTTGGGTGCGGCGCTCGGATTTATGCTTGCCATAGTTTTGTTTGCGGGCGTAAGAGAGCGTTTGGAACTTTGCGATATACCCAAAGCGCTCAAAGGGTTCCCTATAGCCTTAATAACAGCCGGATTGCTTGCAATGGCATTTTTGGGATTTCAGGGACTTTCATTTTAACGGGGGGAGGTAAATAAAAAATGTCAGGTGAATTAAGCAATATATTATATCCTGCGCTCGCACTCGGTGCAATAGGGTTGTTTTTCGGCGCATTGCTTGCATTTTCGTCGATAGTGTTTAAAGTTGAAAAAGACGAACGTGAAGACCTAATTGCCGAGGCACTTCCGGGCGCAAACTGCGGCGGCTGCGGTTATGCGGGCTGTGCCGCACTTGCAAAGGCAATAGTATGCGACGGCGTACGCCCCACGCGTTGTAACCTTATTACAGAGGAAACGGCAAAAAAAATAAGCAAAATAATGGGTGTTGATGCAAAATTGCCGACAAAAAAAGTGGCGCGTCTTGCGTGCAGCGGCTGCACCGAAAAATGTGCAAACAAGTACGAATTTGACGGTATAGACGATTGCTTTACCGCAATGCAGCTTGCGGGCGGTCCCAAAAACTGTGAGTACGGCTGTATGGGCATAGGAAGCTGTGTTGACGCGTGTATGTTCGGTGCAATTTCAATTAAAGACGGAATATCGTGTATAGACGAAGAAAAATGCACGGGATGCGGCAGGTGCGCAAGCGTATGTCCAAAGCACCTTATACAGGTGGTGCCGTATACATCTAAAGTTTTTGTTGCCTGTTCGTCAAAAGATAAAGGCGTCGAGGTAAAAAAATATTGTATTGCAGGCTGTATAGGCTGTAAGCTGTGCGAAAAGAAATGCGCGGCGGGCGCAATTACCGTTACCGATAACGTGGCAAAAATAAATGCCGAATTGTGCACATTGTGCGGTGAATGTGCGGCGGCTTGCCCCAAAAAGGTAATTAAAATAATGTAAAAAGGTAAAGAAAAGTAAATAAAAACACTCTTTTGCATATAATAAAATGTAAAGGAGTGTTTTTTATGAATAATGCTGTTAACATAGCTATGCTGTTTCAAACAATAAAAAGAGGTGACGAAAGCCCTTTTGTGCAGTATTTAAGCCTTGCATTGCGCCGCGCGGGGTTTTTGGACGGTATATACCGCACATTCGAAAGTGAGGTTGAGGACGCGCTTAAAAAATATCAGCAGAGTACAGGTATAACGGCAGATGGTGTTGCGGGAGATGACGTATGGAATAATTTAATAAAATATATTTTGGGGTATGAGATTGTACCGTATACAAACAATTTAACCGCGCTTGCCGATAACTACTCAACAACCGTTGAGGCAATCCAAACCGCAAACCCAAATTTAAAGGAAGGCGAAAATATTGTTGTACCGTTCGGTTACGCGGTTGTACCCACAGATGTGGATTATACATATGCGCTTTGTATGGCAATAGCCGACGGGCTTACAAAAAGATATCCGTTTGTGCATAATACCGTAATAGGCAAAAGCGTTATGGGAAAGGATATATTCAGCCTGCATTTCGGCGGGGGCAAGCGGCAAATATTTATAAATGCGTCGCACCACGCAAACGAGTGGATAACCACGCCCGTTACAATTAAATTTGTTGAAGACTTTTGCAGGGCATATACCGAGGACGGCACGCTGTTTGGTGAAAGTGTTAAAATGCTGTATGACACACGTCATATTTTTACGGTACCGCTTGTAAACCCCGACGGTGTGGATTTGGTGTGCGGTGCGCTGGATAAACAAAGCGATTTTTACTTAAATGCGGTAAAAATAAGTAAAAACTATCCGCAAATACCATTCCCCGACGGGTGGAAAGCAAATATTTTGGGTACGGATTTGAACTTAAACTACCCGGCAGGGTGGGAGAGGGCACGCGAAATTAAATATGCAAACGGTTTTACAACTCCCGCACCGCGCGATTATGTGGGAGAGGCACCGCTTTCCGCGCCCGAAAGCCGAAGTATGTACAACTATACTTTAAACAACGATTTTTATCTTACGGTGTCGTACCACACACAGGGTGGGGTTATATATTGGCGATATCTTAATTATATGCCGCAAAACGCGTTGGAAATAGGCAAAATGCTGTCCGCTGCAAGCGGTTACACATTGGAGGTTACACCCGAACAGTCGGGATATGCCGGGTATAAGGATTGGTTTATATCGTACTATAACCGCCCCGGGTATACCGTTGAGGCGGGATTTGGCGAAAATCCTCTGCCAATATCCGATTTTGATAAAATATATGCCGATAATTTGCCCCTTATAATAAGCGCTGTTAAAAATATAGGGTAGAAAATAATTGAAAATGTAAAATGTATAATTAATTAAAAAATCCCTACGGATTTTATGATTTAAA
>USKN01000058.1 GCA_900555295.1 uncultured Eubacteriales bacterium | reverse complement strand
CCATTTCACTTGACGCGCAGCGGCAAATTTCGTTGAAAAAAGAGCATTGCTTTTGAACCGCCCCAAAAGTCAGTCCTAAAATCTAACGATTGGACGGTATGTTTTTAGTGTTCATTATAGTTGCAAAAAATTATTATTTTACAACTCATATCAGCGGTTATATAGTGAAATATCTCGCGTTCCGCTCGATGTGAAATGATTTGCTTGACGCAAATTGTGAAATAGTGAGCTACGCTCTCTGTGAAATAAAATTTGCCTTTTAACATCCGCGTAAGCGGATATTTCACGCACCATAGGTGCATTTCACGGCGCAGCCATTTCACTTGACGCGCAGCGGCAAATTTCGTTGAAAAAAGAGCATTGCTTTTGCAATGCTCTTTTTTCTGGAGGTGCCACCCGGATTTGAACCGGGGATAAGGGTGTTGCAGACCCGTGCCTTACCACTTGGCTATGGCACCGAAAATATTAAACTGCGGTTTTGACAATGTAAATTAATTATTTACCTGTCGAACATTCGATATTATAACATATTTACCTGTAAATGTCAACCCCTTATTTGTTATTTTTTTGCTTTTTCTTATTTAAATATATTTTTCATACCCGTGTTGCGGCACTTTAGGCAGATGTTGCAATATCTGCCTAGGCAAGAGGGAGTTGAACACGCATTGCCCGTCACCGGATGTTTTTTCACAATCTTTCAGCTTGTCGGTTAAAACGTGCGACAGCCTGCCGCACTAAAATCTTGCATAAAACATCTCGGCGGCGGGTGCGAGCAGTTTAACATAAGAAATTTTTGTTGTTATAAGAAAAACACCGCAGGGAATACTTTCGTATTTTCAAGGTGTTTGACGAAATAACGGCGAAAATTTCTATTTTAAACCAATGTGGGTTTGACTCCCTCTTGCCTAAATATGAAGTGCCGCAACACCGCATATCAATCATCGCCCAAAGCTTCTTTTAATTTTTCTATTGCTTTTTTTTCGATACGCGATACATAAGAACGTGATATTTTAAGTTTATGCGCAACATCCCGCTGTGTAAACACATCTCCGCCCGCAAGCCCGTATCGTAATTCTATTATGCGTTTTTCACGATTGGTAAGTATGTATTTCATATTTTCATATAAACACTTAATTTGCAGTTTTGTATCCACTTCATCAAAAATGCTTTCGTCACTGCTGCTTAATTTGTCAATAAGCTTTATTTCTTTGCCCTCTTTGTCTTTGCCTACACTGTCTTGCAAAAACACCTCGTTTTGCTTTTTCTTTCCCGCTCGTAAGCTCATAAGAATTTCGTTGTCGATACACTTTGCCGCATAAGTTGCAAGCCGTGTTCCTTTTTCGGCATTAAACGTTCCGATTGCCTTTATAAGTCCTATTGTACCTATAGATATTAAATCGTCGCTTTCCATATCCGACGTGGAATATTTTTTTACAACGTGTGCCACAAGGCGCAAATTTCGCTCTATCAATACATTGCGCGCACTGCGGTCGCCGTTTTTGTATTTTTCGAGATAATACTCTTCCTCCGCACCGCTTAACGGCTCCTGAAACGAATTTACCCCCGTTACATATCCCATCATATATATCATATGTGGCATTGCACTTAAAAGTCCGAGCAGTCTAAACATTGCTTCACCTCCGCATATAAACCATTATATGCGCAAATCAAAAATCCGTGCCTGTACCGACACGGATTTTTGATTTAGGTTTAAATTTTCTCTTGCCTAATCTTTAAATCTTTTATTAAATTTCATTTGCTTAAAAATCTTACAAGTATTGCCGCCGCTTAGGCACGTGTTGCATTATTTCGCGTCTTTTTTCTTCTTTTTTGTCTTCTCTGTTATCTTCCGTTTTTTATTTATTTTTGTTGCCCTCATAGATTACTTCATTTTAACATAAAACTTACTGATTGATAAGTAAATTATATCATACAAAAAGTTTTTTTCAATATTTTTTAGAACAATAAAGTACAAAATTAAATTGTTCGTACATTTATATAATAATATTTTTTTAATTATGGATAATACATAAAATTAGTACGTTTTTCTTGCAAAGACAAAAAAATATACGGTATATAAACCGTTCTGCTAAAGTAAAAAAACAGGCAGAGCCAAGCTCTGCCTGCAATAATGCAAATTATTCTTTTATGGATTTGGCTATTGCTTCGGCAAGTGCAATTAAACTTTGATACTGCTCATCCTTAACCGCCGATTTTACAGATACGGTTTCGTCAAGCACCGTAATATCTTTAAGTTTGCTTAAAATTGCTTTCATAAGATTGGTTGCCGCTGCCGCCCACGAACCGTTTTGCGCAAATGCAACGGTACGCCCTTTTAAGCCGTGCGTTGCAATATCGTTGAGTAAATTTTCCATAGGCGTAAATATACCTGCGTTGTACGTTGCGCTCATAAACACAAGATTGCTGTATTTAAAAGCGTCGGCAACTATATACGATGCGTGCGTTTTTGATACGTCATATATTTTAATATTTTTTATACCTTTGTCCGATAAAAGCGACGCAAGTATGTTTGCCGCATTTTCGGTGTTGCCGTATATTGAGCCGTATGCAATTAAAACACCTTTTTGCTCGGGTGTGTAACTGCTCCACAGCTTGTATTTTTCAATATAAAATTCCAAATTTTTACGTATTACGGGTCCGTGCAGAGGACATATCATTTTAATATCAAGTCCTGCCGCTTTTTTTAAAAGCGCACCCGTCTGTACACCGTATTTACCTACAATATTTGTATAATAACGTCTTGCCTCGTCTGTCCATTCGCTTTCGGCATCGGTATACATTTCATCAGCAAAAATATTTCCGTTAAGTGCGCCAAACGTTCCGAATGCGTCTGCCGAAAAGAGTATTTTGTCGGTTTTATCGTACGTTACCATTACCTCCGGCCAATGCACCATAGGTGCGTTTACAAATGTAAATACGTGTCTGCCCGTTGTAAATTCATCGCCCTCGGCTACAATGTGTGCGCGTGAATTTGCGTCAAAGTTAAAAAATTGGTTTATCATAGCAAGCGTTTTTGCGTTGCACACAATTTTTACCTCGGGGTAGCTTTGTATAAGCCTTTCAAGCGTTGCCAAGTGGTCGGGTTCTGTGTGATTTATTATTACATAATCAAGTGCGGCACCGCCGAGCAAGTACGATATATTTTCCAAAAACACATCGCTTACTGCACGGTCTACGGTATCGGCAAGTATGTTTTTTTCATCTTTTATTAAATATGAGTTATACGATATACCATAAGGTATGGGGTAAACGTTTTCAAACAGCTCAAGCCGTCTGTCGTTACCTCCTACCCAATATATATCATTTGTTATCTTTTTTTCACAATGCATTTTATATCACTCCTACGGTCTTGTAATTTCTATTTCAACAAAGTCACTTATGGGTTTTGCGGTTGTTATGCTGTCCCATACAAGCAATTTTGCGCGTACGGCATTGGGTATATCTTTGGTTACTATATATGCGTTATCGTTGCTGTCGCCCATAAGCGGAACTACCATATATTCAACAACTTCGCCTTTTAAATTGTAAAATGCAACGTGTACGCACTCCGTTGTTAAATTTTTGCTGAATTTTGCTCTTATTATTATTTTTCCGTCAAGATACGCATAATTGGGCGATACCGTAACCGTAGTGGGTGTTACAACCGTTCCGCCGGAATTATCGGTTACGGAGGCATTAATTCCGTATGCAAGTGCATACCTATGCGCATACGAATTTTTTATAACATTAAGTGTAAACACATCTTTGTTTGTACCCTCAAATGCGTACGGCTCTATATTTGTAACCGTTTCGGCAAGCGTAAGGCTTGTAAGCGACGAACAGTTGTAAAACGCTCTTTCGCCTATGTGATTTAAAAGCGCAGGAACACTAAAAGTTTTAATGCTTACGCAATCTCCGAATGCCATTTTGCCTATTGACGAAACTTTATCCTGCATATTTATATTTTCAAGCAGCGAACATTTGTAAAATGCATAGTCGCCTATTGTTGTAACACTGTCGGGAAGAGTAATTTTTTTAATTTGCGCAAGCGTTTCAAACGCATACGACGGTATTACACGTACGTTGTCGCCTATATTAACCGTTATAACCTTTGTGCATCCCGAAAATGCGGGGTAAGATGCCGAACCTGCATTTTCGCAGGATTTTGCGTTAAAGTTTATTACCGATAAATTTGTGCATTTGCCAAATGCGTACTCGCCTATATCGGTAATGCTTTCGGGTATATCTACCGACGATACTCCGCTTAAAAACGCAAATGTGTATGCAGGTATAAGCTTAACCGAATTATCTATTGTAATCTTTGATACGTAGGGGCAGTTATAAAATATAGGTCCCTCGCCCGAACCCGCTCTTGTACATTTAGCGGCATTGTAATAAACCGATGTAAGGCCGTAATTGTTTGCAAACGCAAAACTTCCTATATATGTAACTTTAGACGGTATTTTTATGCTTGTAATTGCCGAGTCGTAAAATGCACCCGTGCCGATTGATGTTAAATTGTCTGGCAATGTAACATTTTTAAGCGACGTACAGCCTCTGAATGCATAATTGCCTATAGATTTTACCGTGCTTGCAAATGTAACCGTTTGCAGGTTTGTACAGTTTGCAAAAGTATAATTTCCTATTTCGGTAACACCGCTTTCCACAACAACATATTTAAGCGATGATTGGTAAAAAGTAATCCAATCGGGCAATTTGCCTGTTTCGTAATTATCCGTAACTCCAGTACCGCTTATTGTAAGCGTAAATGTGGATGCATTGTATTTCCACGTAACATCGCCCGTTTCTCCCTCCGTCTGCGCCGCATAAGAATTTATGCACAAAGCAATTAAAAAGCACATTACGGCAGCAAGACAAAGCACAAATTTTGTAATATTGGATTTTGTGTTTTTCATTTGTAATGCACATTCCTTTCGAAAGTTTAAAAATATATTCCTGTGCACTATTATCGTATAAAATCCTTATTTTGTCAATAATCTTCACAAATTATTAATATTATTATAACAATTGATATAATTACGAATTTTATAAAGTTTTTTTATTATTCAGCTTGCTTTCATTTCAAGACGTATTTTATCGGCAATCATAGCAATAAACTCGCTGTTTGTGGGTTTGCCTTTACTCGATAAAATAGTGTAACCGAATAAATCGTTGAGTACATCGGGGTTGCCTCTGTCCCACGCAACCTCTATTGCGTGACGTATTGCACGTTCAACGCGCGACGGTGTTGTGTTGTAATGACGTGCAACTGTGGGATAAAGTATTTTTGTAATCGAATTAATTGCGTCCATATCTTCTATTACCATCATTATAGCGTCGCGTATGTATTGGTAGCCTTTTATATGGGCCGGTACGCCGAGTTGCTGAATATGCATTGTAATATTTGTTTCAAGGTCATTTATGTGCGACTCGTGATTTTTTAAAACAAACGACGGTTTTTCGGCAGTTAAATCTCTTATTCTTTCGGCAAGCATCGAAAAGTCAAACGGCTTTACAAGATAATACCCCGCGCCCCTGTTCATTGCCGAATTTATAATATTTTCGTGACCCGATGCCGAAAACACAATGGTTTTTGGTTTCTTTGCCACAAGCGGACTTGTATTTATTTTTGTAAGCACCGCAAGACCGTCCAAAAAGGGAAGTATAACATTTATAAGCAATACATCCGGCTTTTGCTCCAATGTCTGTTCAAAACCTGTCTTGCCGTCAAACGCGGTACCAACAACCTCAAAGCCCTCCGTATCGGTTAGATAGCTTTTCAAATTGTAACAAAATTCCTTGTTATCGTCCACGATTAGTATTTTGGTTCTTCTTTTCATATTTTTTCCTCCCAATAAATCAAAAAATAATTTCTTTCAACAAAATTATTATAATATATACCAAATACGATATTCAAACTATTTATTCAAATCCGCCTTTATCGGTCAATTTGCAATAATGTTTGTCGGCATACGACATTATTATATAAAAAAGACCCTCAAAATTTTATAACTCCAAGTTGGAGTCCAAGAATATTGGATATTTACGGCTGTATCCAAAAAAATTTGCATTATTTTAAATTTTGTGATATAATAGAATGAAATTTATATGAAAGGGTTTTTTTATGCTGTATACGGCGTCATTTTCAAAACTTATAGAAACATTTCAAAAAATGCCCGGCATCGGTCATAAGAGCGCGGTGCGTATGGCATATTATATACTGTCGCTGTCGGATAATGAGGTTGACGAAGTGGCAAACTCCATAAAAGACGCAAAGAAAAAAATTTGTTTTTGCTCGGTGTGCCGCAATTTAACCGAAAGCGACCCGTGCGAAATTTGCTCCAACCCCAAGCGCGACCATAGCGTTATTTGCGTTATGGAACAGCCAAAAGACGTTATAGCACTTGAAAAAACGCGCGAATATTACGGAGTGTACCACGTACTGCACGGCGCAATATCGCCTATGGACGGTATTGGCCCCGACGACCTTGAAATAAAAGGTCTTATACAGCGCGTGGCGGAGGGCGGTATAAAAGAAGTAATTATGGCAAATAACCCAAGTATTGAGGGCGAGGCAACGGCAATGTATATTTCAAAGCTTATTAAGCCTTTTAACGTAAAAGTTACACGCATTGCTTACGGCATACCCGTAGGCGGAGATTTGGAGTATACCGACCGTGTAACGCTTGCAAAAGCTATTGAGGGGCGCAGAGAAATATAGAAAATATATAACGTATAAAACTGTAAAGGAGATATTATAAAATGGCAAAACAAGTAATACTTACCGCAGAGGGAATTAAACAGCTTGAGGAAGAACTCGAATATTTAAAAGTAACCAAACGAAAGGAAATAACCGAAAAAATAAAAGAAGCAAGAAGTTACGGCGACCTTTCGGAAAATGCCGAATACGACGCCGCAAAAGAGGCACAGGCAACAATGGAACAGCGTGTTACCGAGATAGAAAATATGCTCAAAAACGCTGTTATGGCAGAGTCGGACGATTCACCCGAAGATGTGGTAAGTTTTGGGTCAACGGTTAAAATTCACGATGTTGAATTTGATGAAGACGCTGAATATACAATAGTAGGTTCAAGCGAGAGCGACCCCGTCAAGGGCAAAATCAGCAACGAATCGCCCATAGGCAAAGCGCTTTTGGGTTCAAAAATAGGCGATACCGTTAGTGTCGAAACGCCGGGCGGAACGGTTGAGCTTAAAATACTCGATATAATAAAATAAGGGAGAGATACAAACAAATGAGCGAACACAACAATAAAAACACCGAAGCGGAATTAAGCGAAATTATACAGGTGCGTTATGATAAACTCAAAGAACTTAAAGACGAAGGCAGAGATCCTTTTGTTATAACAAAATTTAACCGCACTCATTCGTCAAAGGATATATCGGACGGCTGTACCACAGAGGAGCGCATAATAGAGGTACGCGGAGAGCAAAGACAGGTTACGGCAAAAATTTCGCCGCTTAACGGCAAAAGAGTATGTTTGGCAGGCAGAATTATGTCAAAAAGAGGTATGGGTAAAGTAGGTTTTATTCATATTTCGGATAAAGAGGGTCAAATACAGCTTTTTGTTAAAAAAGATATATTGGGCGATGATGAATACGCACACTTTAAAAAACTCGATATAGGCGATATAATAGGCGCAGAGGGTGAAGTTTTTACAACCCAGACGGGAGAACTTTCGGTAAGAGTTGATAAAATTACATTGCTTTCAAAATCACTTTTTCCGCTGCCCGAAAAGTTTCACGGTATGACAAACACCGATATGCGTTACCGTCAGCGTTATACCGACCTTATTATGAACAGCGACGTTAAAGATACGTTTATAAAGCGTTCAAAAATCATTTCATCAATCCGCAGATACCTTGACGGGCAGGGATTTTTGGAAGTTGAAACTCCTATGCTCGTATCAAATGCGGGCGGTGCGGCGGCACGTCCGTTTGAAACGCACTTTAATGCGCTCGACGAAGATTTTAAATTGCGCATTTCGCTTGAGCTTTACTTAAAGCGCCTTATAGTAGGCGGACTTGAAAAAGTGTACGAAATAGGCAGGGTTTTCAGAAACGAGGGGCTTGACACACGCCATAACCCCGAGTTTACACTTATGGAGCTTTACCAGGCATATACCGATTATCACGGTATGATGGACTTAACCGAAAACCTTTACCGCCACGTAGCAAACGAGGTACTCGGTACAACCAAAATTGTGTATAACGGAATAGAGATGGACCTGGGCAAACCGTTTGAAAGAATTACAATGGTTGACGCGGTTAAAAAATACGCAAACGTTGATTTTAACGAAATTAAAACACTTGATGATGCGCGTAAAATTGCGGACGAACATCATATAGCATATGAAGAGCACCATAAAAAGGGCGATATATTAAATCTTTTCTTTGAAGAATTTGCAGAGGAACATCTTGTACAGCCCACATTTGTAATGGACCATCCGGTAGAGATATCACCGCTTACAAAGAGAAAACCCGAAAACCCCGATTATGTTGAAAGATTTGAGTTCTTTATGAACGGATGGGAAATGGCAAACGCATATTCGGAGCTTAATGACCCTGTAGACCAGCGCGAAAGATTTAAGGCACAGGAAGAACTTTTGGCGCACGGCGACGAAGAAGCTAACACAACCGACGAGGACTTTATGCACGCGCTTGAAATAGGTATGGCACCTACGGGCGGAATAGGTTTTGGCATAGACAGAATGTGTATGCTGCTGACAGACTCTGCGGCAATACGTGATGTTTTGCTGTTTCCGACTATGAAGCCACTCGCCGACAAATAAGCTTGCCAAAAGCAAGCGCAATGAGTCGAAAGCGTGCAAAAGGCATACGGGTATGCCGCACGCGCGCGATGGCGAATGCGGACGGAGCGAACAGCATATCCTTTGTATGAATAAAATGCAACTGTTTTCATTCGTTGGTCTCCTCTATCTCTAAAATATATTTATTGTATTTAACAATTTCATTAATCCTATCCATATCACTAGTCCTTTTCAGCAATGTGTTTCCCCTTTCTTTTTTTAAAATAAGTTGAACATTGAGTACATCCAAGAGTTGTAATATACGTTCAAAGTCAACATTTAAGTAATCCTTCTGCTCATAACGTTGAATTTGCTGCTGTTGAATATACATTCTTTCTGCAAGCTCTTTTTGAGTTATTTTAGAGGCAATTCTATAGCTTATAATAGCCTCATTCATATCGTCATAAAAGGAGTTGAATATCAGGGGGCCTTTTCCATTTATTAAATCTTCATATTTGTTTATAGCCTTGTGTAGTTTATTTCTTTGCTTTATAAAGACATTTTTTTGTAGTTTAAGTTGAGGATTATAAGTTTCTTTAGAAAGAACCTTTTCTAAATCATCTATGCTTTCTTCTATAAATCTTAGTTGATTTAGCGCTTCGTTATATTGAATTTTGTTTTTTATCATAATCTAATTTTTATTATTCCTTTATGTTCATTACAAAATTGCACTCTTTGAAAATAAGTGAGAATTGAGAT
>USKN01000057.1 GCA_900555295.1 uncultured Eubacteriales bacterium | reverse complement strand
CAAAGAAAGGCCTCGCCTTGAGGAGAGGCTCCGCCGTAGGCGGTGGTGAGGTGGGTTTTAATTATGTAATTATGTAATTTTGTAATTTCATTTTATCCGTTTCGGGCGACCCTGCGCAAAAAAACAACAAAAAACCGTAATACATTCCACATACGGATATATTACGGTTTTATTTTTCTTTTATTTTTTACTTTTTAATTAAAACTCGTCCGACTCCGCGTCGTCGTCAATATCAAAATCGATATCGATTTTTTCACCACAATTGGGGCAGGTGATTTTATCGTCATCATCAAACAAGTCCTCATCAAAACACACGTGATCGCCGCAATTGGGGCATTCTACCTCATAAAATGCGTCGTCATCATCATCGTCATCATAATCGCAGTCTTCATAGCAATTATCGCAATCGCCGTCGCACTCATCAAGCAACACGTCTTCTACAGCTGCAAGGTCTTCGTCTATAGCGTCAATCTGCTCTGCCATTTCGTCCTCATAGTCAACCATATCATCGATACTGTCGTTAATTTCGTCGAGTATATCGAGTATACCGCTGTAAATTTTTGACTCGTTTGACGATTCGTCAACATTAAGTCCGTCCAAAAGGCCTCTTAAATACGAAACTTTTTTAGAAATGTTTTCCATAATATACCTCCGATTATGCTCTTTCCATATATTCGCCGGTTCTTGTGTCAACTCTTATCATTTCGCCCTGGTCAATAAAGAGGGGTACGTTAATTGTTGCGCCTGTTTCCAAAGTAGCGGGTTTTGTTGCGCCCGTTGAAGTATCGCCCTTAAATCCGGGTTCGGTTTCGGTAACCTGAAGTTCTACAAACGTGGGCGGTTCAATACCGAACACGTTGCCTTTGTACGAAAGCACTTTAACTACCATATTTTCTTTAACAAATTTAAGCGAATCGCCGAGCTGTTCTTTATTTAAAGGCATTTGCTCAAATGTTTCCTGATCCATAAAGTAGTAAAGGTCACCGTCATTATATAAATATTCGTAATCTTTTCTCTCAATATGCGCTTTGGGCATTTTTTCCGTCGGTCTGAAAGTTTTTTCAACAACGGCGCCCGTAATTACGTTTTTAAGTTTTGTTCTTACAAAAGCAGCGCCTTTACCGGGTTTAACGTGCTGAAATTCAACTATCTGAAATACGTTACCCTCCAATTCAAAAGTTACGCCGTTTCTGAACTCACCTGCTGAAATCATTATTTTATACCTCCGATTTACATTATATTACATATTATTATTCTACTGTATATTTATAAATATTTCAAGTATTTTTTTGCTTTTTATACATATTTTATATATTTTACTAATTTTTTCGGCAATTTGACTTGTTTTTAAGCCCTTTTCCGTCATTTTTATCAATACAAAACTCATATAACAGGCAGAGTTTAACACACATTACTAAACAATTATAAGCTCTTTGGGTGATTTTGTAAAATTGTCAAACCCATTTTGCGTTACAACTCCCATATCTTCTATACGAACTCCGCAAAAATCGGGAATGTATATTCCCGGTTCAACCGTTACAACATTGCCGCGTACAAGCGGTATTTCGTTTTTTGGCGAAAGGTTGGGATGTTCGTGAATATCAAGCCCCACACCGTGACCGAGCGCGTGACCGAATGTGCCTTTATAATCTTTGTTTATTATATCCTCCGCGCACATATGCGCCTGCCTGCCCGTTACGCCCTCGCACAGCATTTTAAGCGCGCTCGTTTGAGCATTGAGCACGGTATTGTACACTTTTTTCATATCGTCCGAAACACCGCCCACACCTACGGTACGCGTCATATCCGAGCAATAACCTTTATACGTACAGCCAAAATCCATAACAACAAATTCGCCGTTTTTTATTTTTTTATCGGTAGGCTGTGCGTGCGGACGGCTTGTATGCGCGCCCGATACGGCAATTGTATCAAATGCTGCACGCTCTGCGCCAAGCTTTCGCATACAATACTCAATTTCCGCCGCAATTTCGTTTTCGGTTACGCCCGGTTTAATAAACTTTAAAATATGCTCAAACGCTTTATCGGATATGCTTACCGCCTTTTTTATATACCCCGTTTCGTTGGGGTCTTTAACCGAGCGCATTGTGCGCAAAATACTGTCGGCACACACAAGTTTTTTTGTTTTTTTGCTCAACGACATATATTCGGCATACGATATTGTTTCGTTTTCAAACGCAACCGTTTCGCCGCCAAAAAAATCTTCAAGTTTAAAATCTTTTATATCCGCCACTTCATATTCGGTTGTTTGTGCTTTTGCCTGCTCGATATATCTAAAGTCGGTTACCAAAAGTTTTTTATGCGGTGTTATTGCAAGGTAACCTGCCGTTCCGTAAAATCCGCTTAAATAATACACGTTTTTGCGGTCGGTTACTATCATTGCCGATATATCTTTTTTATTTAAAAGCTTTAAAAGCCGCTGTGTTCTCGTCAATTTAATTCACTTACTTTCTGCATATACATCTTTTTAAGTAAAACCGCGTCCTGCGCCATTGTGCCGTTCGACTCGCATATAATGGTGGGATGAATATTGCGTTTTGCCATTATTTCGGCAATATAATCAAACTCGGGTCCATACTGCGTATCGCACAGGCGGTGATGTTTTTTCTCCCCTCCCGCGGTAAACTCTATTCGGCTGAAATGTGCGTGAAACGAATTTAACCTGTCGTGTCCGAGCTTATCTTCGATTTTTGTAAAAATTTCGTCAAAATCCTCATACGTATTTAAACATCCCAGCCCGCGTGCATTAAGATGCCCAAAATCTATTGTGGGCAAAAAGCTGTCGTCTATACGGCACAGTGTTAAAACCTCGTCAAGGTCGCCCAGCTGATTAAGCTTACCCATTGTTTCGGGGCAAATATGAACGCTGTCAACACCTAAATTTTTTGCCTCGGCAAGTGCCATCCTCAAAGTTTTTTCGGCATACATCATAGCGGTATCGCGCGGCATTTTGGCACACGCCCCCGAGTGAACCACAACCCTGTCGGCACCCATAAATTGCGCCGCCTGCATACTGTCGGTTATATATTTTATGCTTTTTACTCTTTTTTCCTCGTCGTCGGTTGCAAGGTTAATGTAATAGGGTGAATGAATACTCAAACGCACATTATATTTTTTTGCCTCGTCGCCCAGCGCATTTGCCGTTTTTTGTGTTATTTTAACACCTCTTGAACATTGGTATTCGTATGCGTCCAAATCAAGGCTTCTTACATATTCGGGCATTTGAAGCGACGATTTGTAACCGAGTTCGTAAAATCTTTCTTCGTTGCCCGACGGACCGAAATATGCCATTTTATTTTTCTCCTTTCTGTCCTTTCCCGTAATCGCAAACCTGTGCAAGAGGACATATTTCGCATTGAGGTTTGCGTGCCGAACATATTGCTCTGCCGTGATGTACAATTCTGTGGCAAAACTTTATTTGATGTTCGGGCGGTATAATTTTTTTAAGTTCAAATTCTATTTTAACAGGGTCCTTTTGTTTGGTAAGACCCAACCTGTTTGTAATGCGTATTGCGTGCGTATCTATTACAAGCCCGGGCTTGCCGTAAATATCGCCCAATATTAAATTTGCGGTTTTGCGCCCCACACCTGCAAGGCTTGTAAGGCTTTCCACAGTATCGGGTACTTTGCCGCCGTATAAATTTAAAATATCCGCGGACGCACTTATTATGTTTTTGGCTTTGTTTTTGTAAAATCCGCACGGTTTTACAATACTCATAAGTTCGTCCAAATCGGCATTGGCAAAATTCTCAACACTTTTGTAACGTTCAAAAAGCTCTTTTGTTACAATATTAACACGCGCGTCGGTACACTGTGCCGACAGCATTACCGCAACCAAAAGTTCGTGCGGTGTTGTGTAATCGAGCGAACATTTTGCGTCGGGGTATGTTTGTGCCAATATTTGTATAATTTGAGGTATTTTTAGAATTTTGTCCTTTTGAGTCATAATCAGTTAAATTTTTCCTCCATAAGTTTTGCAAGACACGTTGCCTTTTGAATTAAAAAATCTTTATCGTCACCCTCAAGCATAACACGCACAAGCGGTTCCGTACCCGACGGGCGAATAAGCACTCTGCCGTTGCCCTCAAAAGTTTTTTCTATTTCGGCAATTTTATCGGCAACTTCTTTATTTTCCATATATGTGTTTTTATATTCGTTTTTAATTTTGGCATTTACCAAAACCTGCGGAAGTATTTTTACCACCGACGCAATATCCGACATTTTTTTGCCGCTGTCACGCAGGGCCTGTGTAAGCTGTACGGCGGTTAAAAGGCCGTCGCCCGTTGTATTGTGTTCCAAAAATATAATATGCCCCGACTGTTCTCCGCCTATAACATATCCGTTTTTAAGCATATTTTCAAGCACGTATCTGTCGCCTACTTTTGTTTTTTCGGCGTTTATACCGTTTTGTTCGAGCGCTTTAAAAAATCCGAGGTTGCTCATAACGGTTGCAACTACCGTATTTCCTTTAAGTTTGCCGTCTTTTTTTAATTTAAGCGCACATATCGCCATAATTATATCGCCGTCAACCACATTGCCTTTTTCGTCCACCGCAAGGAGTCTGTCGGCGTCGCCGTCAAGCGCCAAACCCAAATCACAGTTATGCTCCGTTACAAATGTTTGCAGGCTTTGCAAATGTGTTGAACCGCAGTCTTTATTAATGTTTATGCCGTCGGGGCGGTTATGTATAAGCAACACATTGCCGCATAACTCGCGAAACAGTATTTTTGCGCATTGGTAAGACGCACCGTTTGCACAGTCGATTGCAATTTTTAAATTGTTAAAGTTACCGTCAACCGTATCTTTTATATAGTCAACATAATCGCGGTTGCCCATATCGAGCCTTGATACTTTGCCCAAATCTTCGCCTTCGGGAAGTTCGCCTATACTTTTGCCGCCTATTAAATATTCCTCAATTTCGTTTTCTATATCGTCGCTTAATTTATAGCCGTCCTTGTTAAAAAATTTAATGCCGTTGTACTCCATAGAGTTATGCGACGCGCTTATTACAACGCCTGCGTCCATTTTGTATTTGCGTGTAAGGTATGCAACCGCCGGTGTGGGAATTGTGCCTACGCTGTACACCTCGGCCCCCACCGAGCAAAATCCCGCCGTAAGCGCCGCCTCAAGCATATCGCCCGAAATACGGGTGTCTTTGCCCACGAGTATTTTAGGTTTTCCGCTTTGATGTTTTGTAAGCACCTTTGCGCCTGCCTGACCGAGTTTAAATGCCAAATCGGCTGTAAGTTCTTTATTTGCAATACCTCTTACTCCGTCTGTTCCAAATAGTTTACCCATGATAAATTTCTCTCCTAACTAAAGCTTTACTGCTCATTTTTATTTTCATCGGACAAATCTTCTTTGCCATCATCATTATTTTTTTGTTCCGCACCAACGGTGTATTTTACCGTTATGGGATTATGTGTAATGCTCTCCGCCGCCGCAACCCCTTCGGGCAGCGACCTCAAATCAAGCATAACCGTTGCCTCGCCGCCCTCGCTTATGTGCGATACGTCTATTACCTGCGTTTTTATTTCGGTTAAGTCTTTAAGCTGTTCGCTCCTGCCCTTAACCGTAACCGAATCGGGCGAAACCGTACTTGCCTGAATAGGTTTCCCGTCCGACGTTGCGCTTTGCGAAAATACGGGTTTTATTTTAATTGTTTTGCTTTGGAGTATAACAAACTTAACCTCGGCATAGTCAACATTTTTGCTTATGCGGTCGTCGGTAAGTTCCTCGCCATCCGAGCGGTAAAGTTTTATTTTATACAGTCCGTTAATATCGTTATCTTTATCGGTTAAATCAACCGTTACCGACACTCTGTCAACCTTTGCAAGCAACGTTTGCGGTCCCGTAAGTTTTACGGCATCGGGTGTAAACGAACTGTCGTCAACAACATAGCCCGACTTAACACTGCCGCTTGTTTCAACGGTAATTGAACACTCCTGCGTTGCAACCTCGTCTACCGTAATACTTATATTATACGGGCTTTTTTGCATAATTTCAATTCCGTCCGCCGAAAAATTAACGCTTATAGGCAGTGAATACGTGCCGCCGCGCGTAATATCCGCCATATTAACGGTGCAGTTTATATCCGACAGCTTTGCCGACGATATAGCCGTACGTCTGCCTTTTATTTTTACATCAATCGTTTTTGTGCTTTCTTTAATAACGGTAAGTTTACCCGTTTCAAACCCCTGTGTTTGATTGATGTATGTAATGGGTATGTTTCTTATCCAAGTTTCGTAAAGCGGATTTTTTTCGTATACAACATATATCCATATAATAACCGCTGTTATAACAGATATAAGCATAAGAAAATAATCGGATTCATACAGTCTTTTCACTGTTTCTTCACCACCCATTTGATTATTTTGTTTTCTTTTTTCTTATTGTCGTTTACCGAGCTGAGCATTACCTTGTCGAGCATTTCGCCAAGCTTTTGCACCGTAAGATTACGCGTAATTTCGCCGTTTAACGCAACCGAAATAATACCCGTTTCCTCCGAAACAACAACGGCTATGCAATCGGTAATTTCGGATATACCTATTGCCGCTCTGTGGCGTGTGCCGAGTTCTTTGCTGAAAATATTTTTTTGCGTAAGCGGCAAAAAGCACGCCGACGCTTTTATTCTGTTGTCGCCTATAATTGTTGCACCGTCGTGAAGCGGTGTGTTCGCCATAAAAATATTTATTAAAAGCTGTGCCGATACGTCCGCATTAATTTCGGTACCCGATATCATAACATCACCGAGCTTTGTGTTGCGCTCCATAAGAATAAGCGCGCCTATTTTGCGTGACGACATATACTCAACCGCCTCGCATATTTTTGGAGTAATGCTCTTTGCCTGATACTCGGGTGCAAATATGCGCCCCAATGTGTTTGTACCCACTTTTTCGAGTACCCGCCTTAATTCGGGCTGAAACACAACAACCAGCGCAAACACGCCTACCTGCATAGTGTTTGCAAGTATGTAACTTGTTGCGTTAAGCTGAATCCAGCCTGCAAGCTGGGTTATAATTACAAGTACCAAAACACCCTTTATAAGCTGTGCCGCTCGTGTTTCTTTAATAAGTTTTATGCATTTGTATATCGCAAACGCTACAATGGCAATATCGAGCAAGTCGCGTATACGCAGCATTTTAATATTTTCGGCAATCAGACGTATTATATTATTCATATTACAGCCGCCCTTTCGGTTTTATTTTGCAAGGTTATAAATATCAATTATTTCCTCTTTTCCGAGTTCAATATAATCGGGCAATGTTCTTTTGCCGAAAAACGTGCATTTTTCCGCCATTTCTTCTATTTGTCCGTCGCTTACGTCTATATTGAGCTCATTGAGTTTTACCGGCATACCAATCGATTTAAAAAACTCCTCGCATTTTTCAATACCAAGCATTGCAACCTCGTATTTTTCTTTGCCGTATGGATTTATACCCCATACATTTACGGCAAATTCAAAAAATCTGTCAACATTGTATTTTAAAATATATTTCGCCCAAGCGGGAAAAATAACCGCAAGGCCAGCACCGTGCGCAACGCTGTCAAACATACCGCTCAATTCGTGTTCAATTTGATGACATTCCATAAAATGCGCCGTACCCAAACCTGTTATGCCGTTATGCGAAAGCGAGCCTGCCCACATTAAATTTGCGCGCGCGTCATAATCGCACGGATTGTCAATTGCCCGTTTGCCTGCGTCTATAACCGTTCTTAAAAGTCCCTCGCTTATGCTGTCGGTAATTTTAAACGGTTTGCTTGTTGTAAAATATCTTTCAAGAGTATGCATCATTATATCCACAATACCGCACGCCGTTTGATACTTGCTTACGCTAAACGTAAGGCAAGGATTTAAAATTGCAAACAACGGTCTGTTTTGTTCGCTGTTAAAACCGCGTTTTAAATTACCGTCAACGTTATTGGTTATAACGGCAGACGTACTCGTTTCACTGCCCGACGCGGCAATGGTAAGTACGCACCCTACGGGAAGCGACCTTTCGGCCTTTTGCCTTTGGCACGAAAAATCCCACGCGTCATATTCGCTCAATGCGGCAATTGCCATTACCTTTGCCGAGTCTATTACACTTCCGCCGCCAACAGCCAAAATCATTTCAACACTTTCACGCTTGCAAACAGCGGCGCCTTCTCTTACAAGACCTATTTTAGGATTTGGTTCGGCACCGCCGAGTTCTGTAAAATCAATACCGTTTTCGTTAAGCGATTTTACAATTTCATCATACAAACCGCTTTTTTTAACCGACCCCATACCGTAATGGAGCATTATTTTTTTAAACCCGTAATTTTTTATGATTTTACCCGTATCCTTATGTGTGTCACGCCCGAAAATAACATTTGTGGGTACGCAATATTCAAAATTTTTTATTTCACTCATATTCAAATCACCCGAATTTATTATTATTTACATTTATTATAACACACATTTTTTATTTCAACAATAGTTTTTGCGATTTTTATTTGGGCAAAAGGGTATTTTAAAGGTGTTTGGCGCAACAGCGACAAAAGTTTTTATATTAAGCCGATGCGCGTTTATCTCTTATGTGTTTTAAATCAGCCGTTGTTTTTCAGCCCTCTTGCAAACCGCTCATACACCGCAACGGAACACGCTGTTGCAACATTAAGCGACTCGGCGCGCCCCGACATAGGTATTTTTATTTTTTGCGTGCATAACTTTTCAATTTGTTCGCTTATTCCGTTTGCCTCATTGCCCATTACCAAAACGCTCATATCATCTATGGGTGTATCGCAAAGATATTTGTTTGCCGATAAAAACGTACCGTATATTTCATAACCGCATTTTTTAAGCATTGCAAACGTATTGCACGGGTCGCTGTCAAAAAATACCGGTATGTTAAAAATGCTCGACATTGTGGAACGTATTACTTTGGGGCTATACACATCGGCACACCCCGCGCTTAAAATCAGCGCACCGCACGCAAATGCGTCACACGTGCGTATTACGGTACCCACATTTCCGGGGTCACGCACATTATCGAGATACACCAAATTTTTATATCTGCATTTTATTGTACCGTCTGTATTTTCAAACATTTCGTCCGTACTTTTTTCTTTATACTCGGCAACCGCCAAAATGCCCTGTGAGTTTACCGTAAACTTTAATTCGGCAAAAAGCTTATCGGCAAAAATATATTTTTTTATGTTTTTTAAACCGTCAAAAAATTCTCTTTCGCTTTGCGGCGAACTGTCCGCAATTGCAACAAACTCAACGGGAGCATTATTAAGTATTGAATCTTTAACGCTGCGGTATCCTTCTATTACAAACCGCCCCGCCTTTTTTCGTCCGCTGTGCGACGCAAGTTTTTTTATGTTTTTAAACACGATGTTTGATGTGCTTTCTATTTTTACAGTCATAGTATTTTTAACACTCCGTATATAAATTATGAGTATATTGTACCATTAACGGATAAAAAAAGCAACTTTTTTATAAAATGAAGATTAACGGTCGGAATTAACGAAATCGTTAATTCTAACATAAAAATCGTTAATTCTTTAATTTTATCGTTAATTCTTGCGTAAAAACCGACATTTTTTACGTAAG
>USKN01000056.1 GCA_900555295.1 uncultured Eubacteriales bacterium | reverse complement strand
TTACAGCTATTGTACGTTTTTCAATCAAGAAGAAACTGTTTGTAGGACTCACTACTCTCTTCCTGTTTATCGGAGGTATCTATGCGATGCTGACACTACCTATTGATGCCGTGCCCGACATTACCAATAATCAGGTACAAATAGTGACCGTATCCCCTACACTCGCACCACAAGAGGTGGAACAACTCATTACTATGCCTATCGAAATAGCGATGAGCAATATTATGAATGTCGAAGATATCCGTTCTGTCAGCCGCTTCGGTTTATCCGTAGTAACGGTTGTTTGCAAAGAAAATATTGCTTGTCCGTCAAAAATAATAAAACCCAATTTAACGAGGGAGGAGAACTAATGGAAAAGACATTGGAATTTAACAGTATAGACAAAGTTATTGCTGTTTTCGGACAGTTTGACAGAAACATAAAAATGATTTCAAAACAGCTTGACGTTTCAATTGTAAACCGTGAGGGCAGTATTAAAATATCGGGTAACGACTCCAACGTAATGCTTGCCGAGGCGGCAATCAAAAGCCTTTCAAAGCTTGTTGACGACGGTGAGGAATTAAACGATATTAATGTGCAGTATGCAATAAATATGGCAATAGACGGTGTTGACGAAACAAAGCTTTACGGTGCCGACTGCGTATGCATAAATTCAAAAGGTAAACCCATAAAAAGTAAAACGCTGGGGCAAAAAAATTATGTTGACGCAATAAACAAAAACACAATTACATTTGGTGTGGGACCTGCCGGAACGGGTAAAACATACCTTGCGGTTGCAATGGCGGTAAAAGCGTTTAAGGCAAAGCAGGTAAGCCGTATTATTTTAACTCGTCCGGCGGTTGAGGCGGGCGAAAAACTCGGTTTTTTGCCGGGTGATTTGCAAAACAAAGTTGACCCGTATTTAAGACCTCTTTACGATGCACTGTATGAAATGTTTGGTATGGAAAGCTATATGAAACTTGCCGAAAAAGGCGCAATAGAGGTTGCACCGCTTGCATATATGCGCGGACGTACTTTAGACGACAGCTTTATAATTTTGGATGAGGCGCAAAACACAACACCCGAGCAAATGAAAATGTTTTTAACGCGTATCGGCTTTAATTCAAAGGCGATTGTTACGGGAGATATTACTCAAATGGATTTGCCCGACGGAAAAAAATCGGGCCTTAAAGACGTAATAGGCGTTCTTAAAAATATAGATGATATAGAGTTTTGCTTTTTAACCGAAAAAGACGTTGTGCGCCACAGGCTTGTACAGCAAATTATAAAGGCATACGAACGCCGTGACGCGCGAAAAAGAGAAAAGAAAGACGGTAAATAAAGATGAATGAAATTACAATACAAAACGAACAGGAAAAAATTAAAACAGACAAAGAACTTGAAAACCTTATATGCAGTGTAATAAACAAAACCATAGAAGAAGAAAATTTTAAGTATGAGGCAATTGTAAGCGTTACCGTTACAGACAATGAAAGTATTCATAAATTAAATGCGGAACACCGAAATATAGACCGCGAAACCGATGTGCTGTCGTTTCCCGTTCTCGAGTTTAACGGCGGAGATGCCGTAATAGACAGCGGAGATATGTTTGACGGCAAAGTTATATTGGGCGATATTGTGCTGTCGGCGGAAAAGGCGCTTGAACAAAGCCGTGAGTACGGACATTCGTTTGAACGCGAAGTCGGTTTTTTGGTATGCCATTCAACACTGCATTTGCTTGGGTACGACCATATAAATGATGATGAGCGTGCCGTAATGCGCCAAAAGGAAGAACATACGCTTGAAATTTTAAAACTTACCCGCTGACGGAGGATAAAATGAACTTTTTAAAAAGCTTTAAATATGCATATTTGGGCGTGCGCCATTGTGTGGTATACGAACGTAATTTCAGATTTCATTTATGTGCGGCGCTAAGTGCGGTATTATTAAGCCTTAAATACGGCTTAAGCGGTTTGCAGCTGCTTGTACTTTATTTTACAATAGGTTTTGTTATAATAGGCGAAATGGTTAATACGGCAATCGAGTGTATAGTTGATATTATATCTCCCGAGTACAATCCGCTTGCAAAAACGGCAAAAGACGTTGCGGCAGGCAGCGTTTTAATTGCGGCGCTTATTGCGGTTGTGTGTGCATTTGTGCTGTTTTTTAAACCCGATAAGTTTTTTGCTGTATTGGGGGCATATGTAAAAAACCCGTTGTTTTGGATTTATACGGCGGTATGTATAACGTTTATACACGGCGGATTTTTAAAAAAACTACAAAGAAAGAGTGTTAAATAAATGGGAAATAACAATAATTTTAAATCGGGTTATGTTGCAATAGCTGGCAAACCCAATGTGGGTAAATCCACACTTTTAAACAGACTTGTGGGGCAAAAAATTGCAATTATATCGCCAAAGCCCCAAACCACGCGTGACAAAATTTTGGCGATTATGTCGGAAAAAGATTGCCAGGTTGTTTTTTTGGATACACCCGGAATGCATAAACCCAAAAACAAATTGGGGGAAATGATGGTTAAAGCCGCAAACGACGCAATAGGCGATGTGGATATGGTACTTATGGTTGTTGAACCCGATACCGAAATAAGCCCTGCCGAACAGCAGATTTTGGAAAAAATCGGTAACAGACCGGCGGTGCTTGCAATAAACAAATGCGATTCGGTTAAGTACGACAAAATACTTCCCGTTATAGATACATACAGAAAAGTGCGGGATTTTGACGATATTATCCCCATAAGCGCAAAGCGCGGCGACGGAGTGGACGAGCTTAAAAAAATAATTAAAGACAAGTTAGAGCCGGGACCTATGTATTATCCCGAAGAAATGGTAACCGACCAACAGGAAAAACAAATTGTTGCCGAAATAATACGCGAAAAAATGCTTAACTTGCTCGATAAAGAAGTTCCGCACGGAATTGCGGTTGAAATTGTAAAAATGAAACAAAAAGAAAACGGAATGTATTTGGTAAGCGCAAACATATATTGCGAAAAAGAGTCGCACAAGGGCATTATAATAGGCAAGGGTGGAGAAACGCTTAAAAATATAGGTACTTATGCACGTATAGACTGCGAAAAAATGCTCGATACAAAAGTGTTTCTCGAATTATGGGTAAAAGTAAAACCTGATTGGAGAAATTCCAACAACCTAATTAAGGAAATTTATTAAAATACAGGTGATTTAAAAGTGAGTCAAATAAAAACACAAGGGCTTGTAATTAAAGCATGCAATTTAAACGATAACGATAAAATATTAACCGTTTTAACGCGTGACAGCGGTATAATAACCGCAATTTCAAAAGGAATACGCAGTCAAAAGCACAAAGATTTTTCATCACTCCAGCTTTTTTGCTACAGCGATATGGTAATAGAAAAGCGAACGGGGCTTGGGTATGTATCATCGGCGGCGGTAATAAATAATTTTTTTGAAATACGCGAATGTGTTGAAAAAGTGTCGCTTGCGGCATATATTGCCGATTTGGCAAATTCATTGCCTCAAGGCGAATGTTACGACGAATTGTTTTACAATTTCATACTAAATATGCTCTACTCAATAAGCAAAACAAAAACAGATAAGCTTTTAATTCATAATATATTGCGTCTTAAAACAATATTTGAGTTTAAATTTTGCTGTGAGTCGGGATACTTGCCGCAAACGGATGAGTGCGCTTTGTGCGGTTCGGTAAAAAAACTTAAATATTTCGATACGTACGAGGGGTGCGTTATATGCGATGACTGCATAGGCAAAACCGACGGTTCCGCTATGATTAAAATTGATGAAACAGGAGTGCGAATGGTTGACTTTTTGTGCAAAGGCGACTTAAAAACAGTGTTCAAATTTGACTGTGATGATGAAACGCTTAATTTGCTTACGTATGCTTCTCAAATGTATTTGCAATGCTGTACCGAACTTGCCCCGGCAACGCTTGAATACTTAAACGGAGTTTTAAACGGCGCAAATTGATTTGTGAAATTCTACTAAAAATTTTTGCTAATATTTTGTTTTTGCCGAAAAAATTAAAAAAAATCACGTTTTTTTGTTAAAGGGGTAGAAATTTTTTTCGGTTTGTTGTAGAATATAATAAGCTTATAATGCAATAAAAATTTGGAGGTATTAGAAATGTCTAAAAAGTATGTATACCTTTTCTCCGAAGGCGACGCATCTATGCGTGAGCTCCTCGGCGGTAAAGGCGCAAACCTTGCTGAAATGACAAAACTCGGTTTACCTGTTCCCCAGGGTTTCACGGTTTCAACCGAAGCTTGTACTCAGTACTATGAAGATGGCAGAAAAATCAATGATGATATCCAGGCTGAAATTATGGAATACATCACCAAAATGGAAGATATCACAGGTATGAAATTCGGTGATAAAGAAAATCCGCTTTTGGTTTCGGTTCGTTCGGGTGCAAGAGCATCTATGCCGGGTATGATGGATACAATATTAAACCTCGGTCTTAACGAAGAGGTTGTTGATACTCTTGCTAAAAAGTCAAACAATCCGCGTTGGGCTTGGGACTGCTACAGAAGATTTATTCAAATGTACTCCGACGTTGTTATGGAAGTCGGCAAAAAATATTTTGAACAGCTCATTGACGAAATGAAAGAAAAGAAAGGCGTTACTCAAGACGTTGAGCTTACGGCTGACGATTTAAAAGATCTTGCTTCACAGTTTAAAGCAGAATACAAATCAAAAATCGGCGAAGATTTCCCCACAGACCCCAAAGAACAGCTTATGGGCGCTATTAAAGCCGTATTCCGTTCATGGGACAACCCCCGTGCAAATGTTTACAGACGTGACAATGATATCCCTTATTCTTGGGGTACAGCCGTTAACGTACAAATGATGGCATTCGGTAATATGGGTGAAACATCGGGTACAGGTGTTGCATTTACACGTGACCCCGCTACAGGCGAAAAGAAACTTATGGGTGAGTTCCTTATGAACGCACAGGGCGAAGACGTTGTTGCAGGTGTAAGAACACCCCAGCACATTGACCAATTAAAACAGGTAATGCCTGAAGTTTACAATCAGTTTGTAGATATTTGCCATACTCTTGAAAATCACTACAGAGATATGCAGGATATGGAATTTACAATTCAGGATAAAAAGCTTTATATGCTTCAAACAAGAAACGGTAAGAGAACAGCTAAAGCCGCTCTCAAAATTGCTTGCGATCTTGTTGACGAAGGTATGATTTCGGAAGAAGAAGCTGTACTTATGATAGACCCCAGAAACCTTGATTCACTTCTTCACCCGCAGTTTGACCCCAAAGCTTTAAAAGCTGCAGAACCTATGGCTAAAGCGCTTGCCGCATCGCCCGGAGCTGCTTGCGGTAAAATAGTATTTACTGCAGAAGACGCTAAAGAGTGGGCTGCAAGAGGCGAAAAGGTTGTATTGGTTCGTCTTGAAACATCACCTGAAGATATTGAAGGTATGAAAGCCGCTCAAGGTATACTTACTGTTCGCGGAGGTATGACAAGCCACGCTGCCGTTGTTGCCCGTGGTATGGGTACTTGCTGTGTATCGGGTTGCTCGGCAATTAATATGGACGAAGACAACAAAAAATTTGTTCTTGGCGGAAAAACATTTAACGAAGGCGACGTTATTTCAATCGACGGTTCAACAGGTAACATCTATGACGGTGCTATTACAACTGTTGACGCGTCTATCGGCGGTGAATTCGGAAGAATTATGAGCTGGGCAGACAAATACAGAGCATTAAGAGTAAGAACAAACGCAGATACACCTGTTGACGCTAAAAAGGCTAAAGAACTCGGCGCAGAGGGTATAGGTCTTTGCCGTACAGAGCATATGTTCTTTGCAGAAGACAGAATAGGCGATTTCAGAGAAATGATTTGCTCCGATACCGTTGAAGAAAGACAAGCTGCTCTTGCAAAACTCGAACCTATGCAGCAGGGCGACTTTGAAAAACTTTACGAAGCTATGGAAGGCGACCCCGTTACAATCAGATTTTTGGATCCCCCGCTTCACGAGTTTGTTCCCACAGAGGAAAAAGACATTAAGGCTCTTGCAGAAGCAAAAGGCAAAACAGTTGACGATATTAAAGCTATTATTAACGGACTTCACGAAGCTAACCCGATGATGGGTCACCGTGGCTGCCGTCTTGCGGTAACATACCCCGAAATTGCAGCTATGCAGACAGAGGCAGTTATTAAAGCCGCAATTAATGTTACAAAGAAACACCCCGATTGGAAAATAGTTCCCGAAATTATGATTCCGCTCGTAGGTGACGGCAAAGAGCTTAAATTTGTTAAAGATATTGTTGTAAAAACAGCTGATGAAATCATTGCAAAAGAGGGTATTGAACTTAAATACGAAGTTGGTACAATGATTGAAATACCCAGAGCTGCTCTTACAGCTGACGAAATTGCAAAAGAGGCTGACTTCTTCTGCTTCGGTACAAACGACCTTACACAGATGACATTTGGTTTCTCACGTGATGACGCTGGTAAATTCCTTGACGCATACTATGAGTCAAAAATTTACGAAAACGATCCGTTTGCCAAACTCGACCAAAATGGCGTTGGCAGACTTATGGAAATGGCAGCTAAACTCGGTAAATCGGTACGTCCCGATATGCACCTCGGTATATGCGGTGAACACGGCGGCGATCCCTCAAGTGTTGAGTTCTGCCACAAAATCGGCTTAACTTATGTATCCTGCTCACCGTTCAGAGTACCTATCGCTCGTCTTGCGGCTGCACAGGCTAAAATTAAGGAAAGCAAATAATATAAAACAAAATATAAAGTAACCTTTATAGAGGTTTGGCGTGCGGCAGAATAAAAATTTTTTGCCGCACGTTTTTTATGATTTAAAAAAGGCAAAAGAAAAGAGGAGCATACTTGTGGACCAAACAGAACTGTTCGGAAAAGAAAAAAATAAGTAAAATACTCATAAGGCTTGCACCGCTTATTCATGCACTTTATAATATTGTAGACAGCATTTTTGTGGGCAAATATTCCGGCTCCGGCTTAACGGCACTGTCAATTATTTATCCTGTTCAGCTTTTAATGATTGCTCTTGCCGGTGGTACGGGTGTGGGTATAAATACAATAATGGCGGCAAAACTTGGCACGGGTAAACAAAGCAAAAAGCGTATGCTTTTGTGTTGCCAACAAAACAAGCATTATTTCAAAAGATGATATTTCTCATATATTTGAAAGATTTTACCGCGCCGATAAATCACGGCAAGCCGACGGGAGCCACGGACTCGGACTTGCCATTGTAAAAAATCTTACCGAACTTATGGGCGGTAAAATTGAAGCGGTGAGCAATGAAAAAGACGGTACAAAATTTACCGTTACACTGCATAGGCAGATATTGCAACATATGCCCAAATAAGAATTTTATATTTACAGAAAAAGAGGGTGTAGCAAAACGAAAGCGTTTTTCTACACCCTCTTTTAGGGGCTTTAGAAAAATAGTGCAGAATGGACAAACTGAGCAAAAGCAAGGCAAAGCCCTGCTTTTGGTACCCGAAGGTGTACATAGGTACATCGAGAGGCGAAGTTTGTTCATAGCATAAAGCAATATTTTATTTTAGAAATTCGTTCTCAAACGAATTTCTACATCTGTTTTAATTCATTTTGTGCATTTGGGTGTTCTCACTTACACCGGTATATCGGTATTTTCTTGCTTTATGCGGTCTGTGCATTTTGCTACAGCCCCTTGTACCATTAATAAAAATTGCAGGATAATGTTTTACACATATACGGGAAGCTGTTGGGTAATACAGTGTATATTTCCGCCGCCGTAAACAATTTCGCGCGTTTTTACGCCAACAACCTCTTTATCGGGAAATACATTTTGTATTTGCTCAAGTGCCATTAAATCATTTTCATCATCGTACTGCGGTACTATCACTCCGTTATTTGTAATTAAAAAATTAACGTATGACGCAATGCACATATCACCGTTATTGCGTGCCTTTGAGCCGTTTTCGGAGCGTATTGTTTCGGCACCGCTCATTAAAACAGGATTTTTTGTACAGCATACTTTATGCACTTTTAATCTTCTGCCGTGAGCGTCTGTCATATTGCATAATTCTTTATATGCGTTTTGACTTGCCGTGTAAAACGGATTGTTTTTATCGTCCGTGTAAATACAACATACCTCACCCTCTCGTACAAAACACGCAACGTCATCTATATGCCCGTTTGTTTCATCGGGGTCTATCCCGTCGGTAATCCACAGTATCTTTTCGGCTCCGAGATATTCTTTAAGTGTGCTTTCTATCTCTTTTTGCGACATATGCGGATTTCTGCCGGGAGAAAGCAGGCACATTTTTGTTGTAAGCACAGTACCGTTTCCGTCGGTATGTATTGAGCCGCCCTCAAGTACAAAATTTGGCGTGGTATAGTAATCGGTGTTTGTTATGTTACACATTTTTTCCGCAACTGAATTGTCATTATCCCAATTTGAGTAAAGCCCGTCATATGTTCCTCCCCAGGCATTAAAATTCCAGCTTACGGCGCGTAAATTGCGGCTATTGTTTACAAGGTATGTTGCACCCGTATCTCTTATCCATGCGTCATCGCAAGTCATTTCAATTACTCTTATGCAAGGCGGCATTAATGCACGGCATTTTTTGTATTGTGCGTTTGACGCAAACACCGTAACGGGTGTAAACTTTGAAATTGCTTTTGCAACATCGGCATAAGCCGCCTGCGCCGGATATGCATTATTGCGCCAATTGTCGCACCTTTCGGGAAATATCATAAACACTTGGCTTTGCGGCGAAAACTCCGCAGGCATAAAATATCCGTCTTTTTTTGGCGTTGAATTTATAATTTTTTGAGGCATTTAAAATCACACTCCGCTTGTAAGAATTGTTTTGTACATTTCGGGTCGGCGGTCGCGGAATATTCCCCATTCACGTCTTTGTTTTTCCAATTCATCAAGGTCAAACGTATGTGATATAACTCCCTCGCCGTCACGCGGCATTTGCTCGGTTATACAGCCCTTGCCGTCGCAAATAAAAGATGAGCCGTAAAAATTAACCGTCATATTGCCGTCTGTTTCGTCTCCCGTGCGGTTTGCGGCAATTACGGGAATAAGATTTGCCGCCGCGTGTCCTTTCATTGCATTTTGCCAATGCTCTTTTGAGTCGCATTTAAGGTACGGTTCGCTCCCTATTGCAGTGGGGTAAAACAAAAGCTCCGCACCGAGAAGTGCCATACAGCGAGCCGCCTCGGGAAACCATTGGTCCCAGCATATGCCAAAGCCCAATGTTCCGTATTCGGTTTTCCATACTTTAAATCCCGTATCACCCGGTGTAAAATAAAATTTTTCGGCGTACGGCATACCGTCGGGAATATGGGTTTTGCGGTATATACCAATAATATTTCCGTCGGTGTTTATAACGGCAAGCGAATTAAAAAGATTACACTTGCTTTTTTCGTAAAAACTTACGGGAATAACCGCGTGATATTTTTTAGCAAGGTACGACATATGTTTTATTGCCTTATTTTCGCTTACAGGTTTTGCCAAATCATAATACTTAAAATTATGCATTTTGCAAAAATACGGCGTTTCAAACAGTTCCTGGAGCAATATAATGTTCGCTCCGTCTTTTTCGGCTGCGTCGCACACATATTTTTCGGCTTTAAGCAAATTAATTTCGTAATTGCCTATATATTTCATTTGCACAGCCGATACAGTTACATTTCTCATAATTTATCACCCCGCATAAATAAAAAAAGATTACAACGCTAAAAAACGTATGTAACCTCATTGCTTGA
>USKN01000055.1 GCA_900555295.1 uncultured Eubacteriales bacterium | reverse complement strand
TCATGATCTAAGGGTTATGTTTTATAGGGAGTAAAGATATTAAAAATATATAGAAAAATTTATTTGATAAGATATTTTAAAAGAACAGCCTGCCGAATTTTTCGGCAGGCTGTTCCTACATTTACGTTATGTTTAATTAGATACGAGCTTGTATGGCTTTACTTTCTTCTTCGTAACCGGGTTTATTGAGCAAAGCGAACATATTGCGTTTGTATGCTTCGACTCCCGGTTGGTTAAACGGGTTAATTCCGAGAATATAACCGCTTACGGCACAAGCTTTTTCAAAAAAGTATACAAGGCTGCCGAAATAGTACGGTGTAATTTCGGGAATATTAATTATAATATTGGGTACATTACCGTCGGTATGAGCAAGGAGCGTTCCTTCAAATGCTTTATGGTTAACGTAATCCACTGTTTTTTCGGCAAGAAAGTTAAGTCCGTCAACATTTTCTTCATCAAACGGTATTTGCAAATCTTTTTTTGGCTTTTCTACATTAAGCACCGTTTCAAACATTACGCGTGAACCGTCTTGTATATATTGTCCCATAGAATGAAGGTCGGTTGAAAAGTTTACCGAGCAGGGCAGTATACCTCTTTGGTCTTTGCCTTCACTTTCACCGTAAAGTTGTTTCCACCATTCCGAGAAATACTGAAGACAAGGCTCGTAATTTACCAAAAATTCGGTTGTTTTACCTTTTCTCATTAAAATGTTACGCAATGCGGCATATTTATAGCAAGGGTTTTCGTCAAACGGTTTTTTATATTCATCACACGCGTCGGATGCGCCTTTCATAATTTCGTCAATATTAATTCCCGCAGCCGCAATAGGCAAAAGTCCTACAGCGGTAAGAACAGAAAATCTGCCGCCAACGTCATCGGGTACAACAAAAGTTTCGTATCCTTCTTTATCGGCAAACGTTTTAAGCGCGCCTTTGCATTTGTCGGTTGTTGCGTAAATTCTTTTTTTGGCTTCGTCGGCACCGTATTTTTCTATAAGAAGAGCACGGAGCATTCTGAAAGCGATTGCGGGCTCTGTTGTGGTACCCGATTTTGAAATTATGTTTACGCTGAAATCTTTGCCCTTAAGATATGCAAGCAAGTCGGCAAGGTAAGATGAGCTTATGCTGTTACCTGCGTACAAAATTTGCGGAGCGCCGCGGTTTTCGTCTAAATTATAAAACGTATCGGTAAGCATATCTATTGCGGCTTTTGCGCCGAGGTACGAACCGCCTATGCCTACAACAACCAGACATTCGCTGTCGGAGCGGATTTTATCGGCACATTTTTTAATACGTGCAAATTCTTCTTTATCATAATTTTTGGGTAAATCGGTCCAGCCGAGAAAATCGTTTCCGGCACCGGTTTTGCTATCGAGTATATCAACCGCGAGTTCGGTTATTTTACGCATATTTTCCATTTCGTGTTCACCTGTAAAGCGGGTGAGTTTGGAATAATCCAACTTAATCATTATTATACCTCCAATTGTATTCGTACATATTGCCGTGTCACATTGATGTTTGAATAAGTTTATTAATTAATTTAACAAACATATTATACACTATTTTTACATTTTTTTCAATGTTTGCGCCGTATGCACATTTCACAAAAATTTACATATTTTCATCTTTTTTATTGCGCACCATTAAATCCATAACGGCGTCTTTTGGATTTTTGTTTTCGTATAAAACTTTGTATGCCTGATGTATAATGGGCATTTGCGTATTGTATTTTAATGAAAGTTCATATGCCGCTTTGGCATTTTGTATGCCCTCAACAACCATATGTACCGTTTTAAGCGTTTCGTCAACCGATACGCCTTTACCTATTAAAATACCGGCTCTGCGGTTTCGGCTGTGCATACTTGTACAGGTAACAATTAAGTCGCCTATACCGCTTAATCCCCAAAATGTATCGTCGTTTGCACCCATTTTAACACCGAGCCGCGCTATTTCCTTTATTCCGCGCGTCATAAGCGCCGCTTTGGTGTTATCGCCAAAGCCTATACCGTCTATTATGCCGGCGCAAAGTGCAATTACGTTTTTGAGGGCACCTCCAAGTTCAACACCAAGCATATCGCTGCTTGTATATACTCTGAAATACTCGTTCATACATATATTTTGCACTGCTTTGCATATGCTTTCATCATTTGACGCGGCAACATTAAGAGTGGGTATTCCACGTGCAACTTCCTCGGCATGTGACGGTCCGCTCATAACGCATATTTTTGCTTTAGGAAGGCACTGTTTTGCAACATCCGACATAGTGCACAGTGTATCGTTTTCAAATCCCTTTGACAAAATAACTATAATACTTCCGTCATTTGCCGTTCTGTTGATTTTTTTGCATATTTCTCTTATTGCTTTTGACGGAGTGGCTATAAATATATACTTACAATTTTTAATGCAGGCAAGGTCGGCGGTAAAATTTATGCTGCTTTCAAGTTTTACTCCGGGCAGATATTCTTTGTTTTCGCCCGCATTTTTTATTTCGTCGCATTTTTTTTGCGTACGCACCCATAAGCTTACATTGTGTCCATTTTCGCACAAAAGTTTTGCCATTGCCGTACCCCAGCCGCCTGCGCCTATTACGGCGGTGTTTACAATTGTTTTTTCACCAATATTTTTTTCGTTTTGGGTAAAATTATTCATAATATCAGCTCCAAGCAATTTATATTTTTAATTAAAAATGAATAGGTGTTTCGCACCCGTTTGCAAGACGTTTTATGTTTTCGCGGTGATTGTAGAGCATCATTGCGCACAGTATAAACGAAAGCGCAACAAATAATTTGTCATTGCCGTGAAACATAAGCACAAGTATGGGAAAAAGACCCGACGAGATACACGATCCGAGTGAAACAAATTTGGTTGCGGCAACAATAATTATAAATGTAACCAGCAATATTACGGCAATTTCCCAATCGAGTACAAATAATACCGCAAGACTTGTCATAATGCCTTTGCCGCCTTTAAATCCAAAATAAAGGGGATAAATATGTCCTATAATAACACCGAGTGCGGCAAAGTACTGCGCTGTCATTGGGTCACCTTGTATTTTAAAAACAACAAATGCGTATTTTGCTGCCAATACGGCTGCCAAGCCTTTTAAAAAGTCGCCTATAACAACAAATACTGCCGCTTTTTTACCGAGAACACGCAAAGTGTTTGTAGCACCGGCATTACCCGAACCAAATGAACGGATATCGCCTTTGCCAAATATTTTAGATACTATAACAGCACTATTTATACTGCCGAGCAGGTATGCTATTGCCGTACAAAAAAAACACAAACTAATCATTTTTATTCCACCTTTTTGATTTATTTTGTTCCTTTATCGTTTCCGCGTTCGCGGATTATAAACTTTATCGGAGTTCCCTCAAGTCCAAATGCCGTTCGAATTTGATTTTCAATATATCTTATATATGAAAAGTGGGCAAGTTCCTTGCTGTTTACAAAAATAATAAACGTGGGCGGCTTTGTGCTTGCCTGTGTAATGTAGTAAATTTTAAGACGTCTGCCTTTGTCGGACGGAGGCTGAACCTTACTCATTGCTTCGTTTAAAATATCATTTAACACGCCTGTTGAAATACGCATTGCGTGTTGGTTGTTTACATACTTTATAAGGTCAAACAGCTTATCGATACGTGCGCCCGTAAGTGCCGATGTAAAAGCAACGGGGGCATATGTCATATACGACAGGTCGCGCTCAATATTTTGCCTGAAAATATTCATAGTGTTTGTTTCTTTTTCAACCATATCCCACTTGTTTACCACTATAATACTTGCCTTACCCTGTTCGTGCGCATATCCCGCGATTTTTGTGTCTTGTTCGGTAACGCCTTCGTTTGCGTCAATCAATATAAGCACAACGTCGCATCTGTCAACGGCGGCAAGCGAGCGTATAACACTGTAGCGCTCTATGTTTTCGTCTATTTTACCGCGTTTTCTCATACCTGCGGTATCAATAAACGTATATTTTTGCCCGTCACGTTCGTAAGGGGTATCTATTGCATCACGCGTTGTACCTGCAATATTGCTTACTATTACACGCGTTTCGCCCAAAATTTTATTTATAAGCGACGATTTACCCACGTTTGGTTTACCTATAACCGCAACGTGAATACTGTCGTCGTCATTGTCGTCATATACGCTGTCGTCTACAAATGAAAAAAGTTTGTCAAGCAAATCCCCGAGCCCCAAACCGTGAATTGACGATATGGCTATAGGTTCGTCAATTCCGAGATTATAAAACTCGTAAAATTCCATAGGAACATCTCCCACATTGTCTGTTTTATTGCAAACAAGTACAACCGGTTTTCCTGATTTTGTAAGCATTGACGCAATATCGGCATCGGCAGATGTAAGGCCTGTTTTTATATCTACCATAAAAATTATTACATCCGACATTTCTATTGCAATTTGTGCCTGGCGCGCCATTTGCTCCAATATTATATCGTTATTTTGCGGTTCAATACCGCCTGTGTCTATTAACATAAATTTTTTGCCGAGCCATTCACCCTCTGCATAAATTCTGTCACGCGTTACACCCGGTGTGTCTTCAACTATAGATATTCTTTCGCCTATAATTTTATTAAACAATGTCGATTTTCCAACGTTTGGTCTGCCGACTATTGCAAATGTGGGTTTACTCATTTAATCATCTCCTCTGTTATTGCATAAGTGCCTGTACAAATCCGCATCCTGTGTTGGGCACAATTTTAACCTTTACGCCAAGCGCTTTTTCAACGTCCGTTTTTGTGGTATCGTCCAAAAACAGCTCGGTATCTTCTTTAAACATACTGTCCGACAGTAAAAGGTACGGTGAGTTTATTTTGCCTTTAAGCTGGTTTATTATATCCGAACCGCACAAAAGACCTGTTACGGTTATATTTTCGCCAAAAAAGTCATTTTTAATTTTATACACCGTTACATCAAGGTTTTTGTTGTATTTTTTAAGCATTTGCGTGTATTCGCATATAAAATCATATGCAAGATACGATGTGGCAATTGCTTTTTTTGAAGGTGTAGTGTTTTTAAAGCTGTTGTCTAAATTTTTAATTTCGTTTTCAACCTCGTATTTTAATTCCGCGGCAAGTCCCACTCCGTTTTCTATTTGAGGAAAATCCTCGTAACATTTATAATCGGGGAGGGGCATACCTGCCGAAAGATAAAACTCGTCCGACAAAAAAACAATTCGCGAACCGTATTTGTTTAAAAACTTATCCTGATATAATTTTACTTGATTTATAACATTAATGCAATCTTTTTTTTCAAACTTTTTTAAATTACACAAATTACTTCTGTATTTTGTAAGTCCTACAGGTACAACGGAAACGCTTATAATATGCGGATAAAGCTGTGATAAGTCCTCTATTGTTTTATTAAGCAATTGTCCGTCGTTTATATCTTTACACAAAACAATTTGCCCGTTTATAAAAATACCGCCGTCTGCAAGTCGTTTTAAAATTTGCATTATTTTGCCTGCGTTTGGGTTTGAAAGCATTTTTACACGCGTTTCCGGGTCGGTTACGTGTACGCTTATATTAAGCGGGCTTACCTTTAGCTTTATAAGACGTTCTATATCGCTGTCGTTAAGGTTTGTCAGCGTTACATAATTACCCTGTAAAAAACTCAAACGTATGTCATCGTCTTTAAATACCATAGTTTTGCGTACATTATGAGGAAGTTGGTCCATAAAGCAAAATACGCATTTGTTTTTGCACAGCATAGGTTTATCTATAAGTGCGTTTTCAAACTCAACGCCGAATTGTTCGTACAAATCGTTATATATTTCTATACATTCCTCGCTGCCGTCTGCCTTTTTTATGTCAACCGTATAGTAATCGTCACTTGTCATATATTTAAAGTCAAGTATATCTTTAAAAGTTTTACCGTTTATTTTTGTTATAATATCGCCCTTTTGTATGCCGCAATCATCTGCAATTGAACCTTTAACAACATCTTTTACAACCGCTTTGCCGTTTAATTGATTGTCAAGCATTGCCATTTGGGCGGGATTTTCAAGATTTGCCTTTTTCATTTTTATCAACTCATTTTTTTGTTAAAAAATCATATATTTGTTTGCAGTTATCCGCAATATAAACAGGGTTATATGCCTCAAGTTCCTGCCTTGTACCATAGCCGTAGGTTACCCCCAAAGCGTCTATGTTCATATGCTTTGCGCCCATCATATCGTATTTTCTGTCGCCAATCATAATTGATTTTGATTTATCGGGTATTTTAAGTTCGTCAAAAATATGTTCCAATACTTTTTCTTTTGTATCACGCGATGAATCAAGCGACGCACCCGATATATAATAAAAATATTTATCCAAATTAAAATGTTCAAGTATTTTACGTGCGGATACTTCCGGCTTTGATGTGGCCAGAATATTTTTAAATCCGCATTTATTTAAATCCGAGAGCAGGTTTTCAACTCCGTCAAAAATTTTGTGCTCTTTAAGAAAATATTTTTGATAGCGTTCGCGGTATTTTTCGGTGGCCTCAACAGCCTTTTCGGGAGTAAAGCCGTAGTGATTTTCAAATGACTGCCTGAGCGGGGGCCCTAAAATAAAATCAAGACGCTCGCCCTCTTTTACTTTTATTCCGTAATACTCGAGCGCATATATAAATGAGCGTGTTACAGCGTCATAGGAGTCGGTAATGGTTCCGTCCATATCAAACAGCAAATATTTATATTTATACATTTATACCGCCGCCTTTCGTTGTTTTACATACTTTTCCAAATACTTAAAAATCTGCCCCGAGAAATGCCGGGACAGATTTCAAAGGTTTTTTTAACTTACTGCGGCATACCGCACAGTTTGTGCAGGCATTGCCTTTTGCCGATAAAAATTAGTCGGCAACTTTAATAACTTCCATATCTTTGTAGTAACCGCAAGCTTTACATACTCTGTGCGGAAGCTTGAATTCCTGACACTTGGGGCATTTTACCATACCGGGTATCATTAATTTCCAATTAGCTCTTCTTTTATCTCTTCTTGCTTTTGATGTTTTTCTTTTAGGTACTGCCATAATTTACACCTCCCAAATATAATAAATGAAAATTGTTTACTTTAAAAAATTTTTAAGTACAGCAAGCCGCGGGTCTGTATAATCTTCTTTACAATCGCATACTTCGTTGTTAAGATTACAGCCGCATATCGGGCAAAGTCCTTTACAATCATTACTGCACAGATAATTTATGGGCAGATTTGAGCAAAAGCTCTTTTCAACCGCCTCTTTCATATCGATTTCGTTTAAATCGATAATGACAACATCATCATCGCCGTTTTGCTCACTTTTTGCATAATGTTCTTCAACTTTAAACTGCATTTCTTCGTTTACGGGTTCAAGACATCGTGAACACTGAGTTATAAATTTTACACTAACATTTGCCGTTAAATACAGCACGCCCTCTATATTTTTTAACTCACCTTTTACACAAAACGGTGTCACAAAATGAAGTTTCTGTCCGTTAAATTCAAAGTCGTTTACAGCTATTTCACCGTTTACGGTTTTAACGGCACCGTTGTTTTTTATAATCTGCGATACATCAATAATCATAATATCACCTCGACACAACAATCCTATTATATATTATAAAGCATATATTTGTCAAGTTTTTTTTGATTTTTTTCTATATTTATAAATTATTTTTTAAAAACAAGCCGTTTTTATTCACCTTTAACAATTCTTGCCGTGTCTTTTGCAATCATAAGTTCCTCGTTTGTGGGAATTACAAAAGTTTTAACAGTTGCTCCGTCGGCAGAAATATCTCTTTCTTCGCCTCTTACCTTGTTTTTGTCGGCATCTATTTTTATACCGAGAAATTCAAGACCGTCTGTTACGTGTTCACGTACATAATCATCGTTTTCGCCTACGCCTGCGGTAAATACCAAAGCATCAACTCCACCAAGCGCTGCCGCATATGCGCCTATATCTTTTTTAACGGCATATGTAAACATATCAAGTGCAAGCTGTGCTCTTTCATTTCCGTCTGCCGCCGCGTTTGAAAGATCTCTGAAATCGGGGCTTACTCCCGAAATGCCGTATACTCCCGATTCTTTGTTAAGAATATTGTTAATACCCTCTGCATTTGTTCCGAGTTTATCCATAAGATACATAATAATTGCAGGGTCAATATCACCCGAACGTGTTCCCATAGGAACGCCCGCAAGCGGTGTAAAGCCCATTGTTGTATCTATTGAGTAGCCGCCCTTAACAGCCGATATTGACGAGCCGTTTCCGAGGTGACAAGTAATAATTTTTATATCGTTTACATCTTTGCCGAGAAGTTTTGCGGCTCTTTGTGTTACATACTTATGGCTTGTTCCGTGAAAACCGTATTTTCTTACTTTATAATCTGTGTACATCTTATAAGGCAGTGCATACATAAAAGCTTCTTTGGGCATATGACCGTGAAAAGCAGTGTCAAATACACCAACCTGCGGTACATTCGGCATAACTTCCGCACAGGCTTTAATACCTATAATGTTTGCCGGGTTATGAAGCGGTGCAAGTTCAACGCAGTCTTCAACAATTTTCATAACTTCGTCCGTAATAAGTACCGAATCTTTAATTGCTTCGCCGCCGTGAACAACTCTGTGGCCTACAGCGTCAATTTCGTTCATATCGCTTATTACGCCGTGTTCGCCCGTAAGTGCGTCTATAACCATTTTAATGGCGTCGGAATGGTCTTTCATATGTTTTTCGATTTTATATGTATCTTTACCCGGAACATTGAGCTTTAAAAGCGAGTCTTTAAGTCCTATTTTTTCGCAAAGTCCTTTAGCCAATACTTTTTCTTCTTCAATTTTAATAAACTGGTATTTGAGTGAAGAACTTCCGGCATTAATAACCAAAATATTCATAATAATTTATCCTCCATTATTTATAATTAATCGTTTGCCTGTGCCTGAACGCAGGTTATTGCAACAACACCTACAATATCATCTGCCGAGCAGCCTCTTGATAAATCGTTAATAGGTTTTGCTATTCCCTGTGTTACAGGACCGTATGCTTCGGCTTTTGCAAGTCTTTGTACAAGTTTGTAGCCTATATTGCCGGCGTCAAGGTCGGGGAACACCAAAACATTTGCTTTACCCGCAACAGGTGAGCCGGGAGCTTTTGAACTGCCTACCGACGGTACAATTGCGGCATCGAGCTGAAGTTCGCCGTCAACTTTAAGATTGGGGTTGTTTTGCTTGCAAATATTTGTGGCTTCAACAACTTTATCAACATCTGCGTGTTTTGCACTGCCCTTTGTTGAATGTGAAAGCATTGCAACAAATGCTTCTTTTTGTACAAGAAGTTCAAACGATTCGGCCGAGCAAGTTGCAATTGCGGCAAGCTTTTCGGGATCGGGGTTTTGTTCAAGTCCGCTGTCGGCAAAAATAAATGTGCCGTCGGAGCCGTACTCGCAATCGGGTACAACCATAAGGAAGAATGCCGATACAAGTTTTACGCCGGGTTTTGTTTTAATTATTTGAAGGCTAGGACGAAGTGTATTTGCTGTTGAGTGGCAGGCACCCGATACAACACCGTCGGCGTCGCCCGCTTTTACCATAAGGCATGCATAATACATATAATCACCGAGTGCTTGTTTTTTTGCATCTTCGTAAGTAAGACCTTTAGCCTTTCTCAATTCAACAAAAAGATTTATATAATCTTCGGTTTTTGTATATTTAACTTTTAATTTTGGATTATTAAATATTATATAATGTCCTATTGCCTGCATAAGATGTGTTTTTCCGAGTCCGGAATTACCGTATATA
>USKN01000054.1 GCA_900555295.1 uncultured Eubacteriales bacterium | reverse complement strand
AAAAGATATAATATTGAATATAACATAAACGGCAATGTTATTGAAATACAAATAAATGAGCCCTGCAATTTTTCGGTTGAATTAAACGGTGATATAACGGATGGATTAATGGTGTTTGCAGGGTGTGACAGCAAAATCGATATGAGCGGATTTGATAATGTAATAACATTAAAAAAAGGCAGACACTTTGCGGACGAAATACATATAAATACCGACAATACACTTGTATATTTTGAGGACGGCGCATATGTTGACGGTAAAATAATAGCAAAAGACTGCAATAATTTAACAATTGCGGGATTTGGCATAATTTCTATGGAAAAATATTCACGCGAGGGCGGCAGATACACTGCGGTATATTTGGGGAAATGCACCAATGTAAACATACAGGATATTACGGTGCTCGACAGCAGCAATTGGAGCGTATGTATCTCGGATTGCGACAATGTAAATATAAATAATATTAAAATAATAGGGCAAAGGGGTAACTCGGACGGAATAGATATATGCGGTTCGCGAAATGTTATCGTAAAAAACAGTTTTACAAGAGTATGGGACGACTCACTTGTTGTAAAAGCATTTAACACAGGCGATGTTAACAATATTGTATTTGAAAATTGTGTGTTGTGGAACGACTTTGCAAGACCTATTGAGGTTGGCGTTGAACTGCGTGCCGAAAAAGTACACAATGTTCACTTTAAAAATATAGACATTATTCATTCACCCACAGGTTACCCTGTTATGGGTATACATCACGGCGACAGGGCAAATGTATACGATATTTCTTTTGAAAATATTAATATTGAGGACGCGCCTGCCGCACAGCTTATGGATATTCATATACGTGACTCGGTATGGAACACAGATACCCAAAAAGGCGGCATTTGCAATATTTTGTTTAAAGATATATCTTTTACCGATAATTTAAAATGTGCACTGTCACCGTCGCGAATAGAAGGTTTCAGCTCGGAGGTAACGGTTGAAAATGTGGTTATAGACAATGTTCGTATATGCGGTACAGCAGTACAGAATGCTAAACAGCTTAATTTGATTACAAATGATTATGTAAGCAATATTCAATTTAAAGCAGACAAACCGCCATATATAAATCTTGTAAAAACACACATCGATACAAAAGAATGTTTTGTGTTAAAGGACGGGTATTATGAGGGCATTGTAACGGTTACCGCACAAAATACATCAAATGAAGATGTGAGCGGAAAATGCAGACTTGAAATTAAACCGTCGTACAAAGCAAAAATATTTGACGGTGATTTTGAGTTTAATTTAAAGGCAAATCAAAAATTATCAAAGGATTTTAAAGTAATAATCCCTCCCGGTAAGTTTGTAATGGAAGTACAAAGCAATAACGCATTTGTAAACTGCGATTGGAAGTATATAAATCTTGACCTTGTACTTGAAAATGATATACAATCGGCAACCGAATATGAATTTGTAAATTGTTTCGGTAAAAATTTCGGCGGTATAAAGCTTGCTTTAAAAAATGATTTGCTGATTTTAAAATCGGAACTTTTAAAAACAAATTCTTTTAATGTTTTTCTTGCCAAACCCGTACCTATGCAAAAGGGAGAGGTGGTATTTTCGGTTGAACAAACCGATTGGGCTGATGCACCTGCTGTAATTAACGGTAAAAACGGATTGGAGCTTGCACCTCAACTGCGTTGTCCTGCCGAAATAACATACGTGTTTAAAAATGAGCCCAAGGTTGAAGTTTTTAAAAAGATAAATATTCCGCCAACGCTTACGGGTGAGAGCTTTATTGCACTCAATCAATTTAATGTTACGGACGAAAACAAAAAATTTTGGATTGAAATTGAAGTTGAAACCGATACGGATAAAAGATATCCTGTTTGTCTTTTTTCGTCACAGCAACCCGAAAGTATTTGCCATATGTTTGCAAATGTTAAAATGAAGTAAACCAAAGAAACAGAGAAAAAAGAAAAATAAAGAATTAAATAAAACTCAAAAAGGAGGATAAACAAATGCCGTTTAATGATAGCAAAAGGGAATACGTTATAGAAAATATGTACCCCAAACGTCCGCTTATGAATTTTTTATGGAATGACGAGTACATAGCTGTTGTAAATCAGTTTGGATTCGGCAAAGGCCGTTACTCTGCCGAAAATAACTTTCAGCACGAGCTTGTACGCGATACCGACAGCAGAATAATATATATTAAAGACAGTGATACGGTATTTTCGCCAAACAGAAATTACGCAAGAGAAAAATTTGATGTGTTTAAAACGGTTGTGGGTATAGGGTACTCAAAAATAATATCCGAGTACAACGGCATACATACCGAACTTACAATTACCGTTCCCGCAACAGGCAAAAGAGAATGTTGGAGATTGGAAATAACAAATATCTCCGATAAGCCAAAAAACATAGATATATATGCATATAATGATATTGATATACAGTTTTCGGAGCATCTTTCGTGTACGTACGGCGATTTTAATTCGGATTTGAACGGTATATATTTCAGACATAAAGTGTACAATTCGCCTACGAATTATTGTTATGGATATTTTGCGTCAAATAACGATGTATATTCGTACGATACCGCAAAGGGAAGATTTATAGGGGTTTACGGCAATTTACAATACCCCGACGGCATAAAAGACGAAAAACTTGCAAATTGCGATAACTCATTTGACGCAGGTACAATGGCGGTACTCCATTTTAAAGAAAATATTGCGCCAAACGGCAAAAAAGAAATGTATTTTATTGCAGGCGCCGAAAAAACATTGGAGGATTCAATAAAATCGGCAAAAGAAATTTTATCAAAAGACGCATTTGAAAATGAATTAAACCTTATACAAAAACAATCGAGTCAATATGATGATAAAATTTATGTAAAAACACCCGATGACGAAATTAACCGATACGTAAATATATGGCTTAAACGTCAAATGGATTTGGGCAAAACGTGGGGCAGAGTATACAACAAAGGATTTAGAGATATTATGCAGGATATATCGGGCTTTGTTCAGCTTGACCCGCAAATATCAAAGGCAAAAATACTCGACTGCACACAGTATCAGCTTTTAAGCGGAAATACATTGCGCTCCTGGGTGCCGCTTGATTTAAGGCCGTACAGGGACGGTGCGGTTTGGCTTATTCAAACCGTTTGCGCATATATTAAAGAAACGGCGGATTACGGTATTTTGGACGAAGTAATACCGTATTATGACGGTGAAAAAAAGAAAAAAAGCAAAACAAAAGAGAGTTTGTTTAACCATTGCATACGCGGCTTGGAATTTTTATACGGCAATACGGGCAAAAACGGGCTGTGTCTGTGGGGCGGCGGTGATTGGAACGACTCGTTTGACGGCGCGGGACTTTTGCTTAAAGGCGAAAGCGTATGGCTGTCGATTGCAGCGGTTAAGGCAACAAACGATTTTACAGAGCTTTTAAACAAAATCGATAAATCATATCTTGCCGATATATACACAAACAAGAAAAACCATCTTACACAAAACATACAAAAAATCGGTTGGGATAAAGACCACTATATATACGGCATTAACGATTGGGGCGAAAAAGTAGGCTCATACGATACAAAAGAAGGTCAAATGTTTTTAAATCCGCAAACGTGGGCGGTGCTTGCGGGTATTGCAAAAAACAACAATGAACTTTTGGATTTTGTTGAAAACGAATTAAAATGCGATTTCGGATACGTTCAGCAAAAGCCGTGCTACAAAACACCCGACCCGCATTTGGGAAGAATATCGTATTTCGGCAACGGCTTTTATGAAAACGGTTCGGTATACAATCACGGTGTGGCATTTAAAATTGTTGCCGACTGTATGGCGGGACGCGGCGACAGAGCGTATGAAACAATAAAGATGATGATGCCGTCAAACCCCAAAAACGATTACATAAAATCGGGTGTTGAACCGTATGCACTGTGCAATATGTATTTCGGACCCGAAAATGCCACAAGAAAAGGCGAAGCGCCTATGTATTGGATAACGGGTACAAGCAGTTGGACATTCAGAGGTATTGTTGAGTATTTGTTGGGCGTAAGTGCGGATTATGACGGACTTAAAATAGAACCCAACATTCCCTCACAATGGGAAAGCGCCGATATAACAAGAGAATTTAGAGGTGCAACATACCAAATATTTATTAAACGTACGGGCAAAAAAACCGTTATTGCAGACGGTAATGTGCTCGATACAAACATAATACCTCCGTTCGGCGACGGCAAAATACATTCGGTAACGGTTACAATATAGCATAACAGCAGAGAAAAAAGAGGAAAAGAGGAAAAGAGGAAAAGAAATGAGAATACTTTTTCAAGGCGATTCAATAACCGACGCGGGACGTGACAAAGAGGTAAAAGAGCCAAATGTGGGTCTTGGCGGCGGATATGTAAATATGATATATGAAAAGCTTAAACAAACAAACCCAAGCATTGAGGTGTTAAACCGCGGTGTATACGGTAACAAAACAACCGATATGTATGCACGCTGGAGAGAGGACACATTAAATATTAAATACGATACTTTAAGTGTGCTGTGCGGAATAAACGACATAGGTTTTGAACGCAGACTTAACATAGGCAACGATATGGAAAAATATGAGTTTGTGTACGACAGAATGCTCTACGAGGCAAAAAAGTTTAATCCAAATGCAGAATTGGTTTTAATTGCACCGTTTTTGTTTAAAAAACGTTTTTATAACGAAACGTGGAAATATGATATTTATGATGATTGGGATTTATGGAGTGCAGATATTGAAACAGAGGGTGAAACAGTAAAAAAACTTGCCCAAAAGTATAACGGTGTATTTGTACCTGCATTTGATGAATTTAAAAAGCTTTGCGGCAGGGACGGGTGGGACAAATATACACCCGACGGCATACATTTAAATGCCGACGGAGCCAAGGTACTTGCCGATTTGTGGATAGATACGGTAAAAATATAAAAGCCAATTAAAAGGTTAATAAACAAAAAATCAAACAGCAATTCGGTTTGGGATTGCTGTTTTTGGTATGTGAGTTACAATAAATAACGAAAATGTTAATTTTATATTGACACAAAGCATAATAAATGGTAAAATTTATATGGTTTTAAAATAAGATATTGAAAGGATTTAAAAATGACAAACATTGTAACAACAGACAAAAAAAACTTTAAGCAAAAGCTAATCGATTTATGGAATTATTTTACTCTTTACGAAAAAATATGGTTTTTCAGTATACTCATACTTGCGTCGTTATTTGCGGTAATATTTCCCGAAGAAGATGTAAACGGAGTAAAGGGCAGTATAATAATGGCGTTGTATCTTGCGGATACTTTTTTAAATATATTATGCGAGCTTCTTATATCAAAACAGAGTAAATGGAATTTTATTGTATCGGTATTTGTGGAAATCACCGAAATTTTAATTTGTGTTGTGCTTGCATACAGATTTGCAACAATGGCAACAACATTGTTTTTCTGGCTGCCGATAGATATAATAAGTTTTATTTCGTGGAATAAACACCCTGACAAAAAAGATGACGAATTAACCGAGGTTCGTAAGTTAAGCGGTTTGCAGGAGGTTCTTGTTATTGCGGGAATTGTTGTATGGACGTTGGTTGTGGGATATATTCTTACTTGCATCGATTTGGGAACAGATCTTTTTAACGGCAACAAAACTTTAGAAGTGATTGTGTGTTACCTTGACGCATGTGCATCGGCGGTAGGTGTTGCAAACGGTGTGTTTATACTTTTAAGATACCGTGAACAATGGATTGCCTGGTATATATCGTCAATTTTAGAGGCGGCAATTAATATTATTTCGGGTCAGTTTGTACTGCTTGTTCTTAAAGTGGGATACTTAACCAATACAACATACGGATATATAAAATGGACTCAATATATTAAATCACATAAGCAAGTTCAAAGTAAACAGTTAAATTAAATTTTTTAAATACAGTGTTGCAAAAAAATAGTTTGTACACTGTATTTTTTTGCATAATAATTAACAAAAATAAAATATTAATGTTGTAAATTATTTTAAATGTGATATAATATGTTGTACATCAAACAGTTTGATGTTCCACAATTTAACAAAGAGGTGATTTGAGTGTGTGACGGTGACGAAAAACATATTGGTTTTGAAATAAGAAAAACAGCAAACAAAATATTCAGATTTATGGATAACAACGGTCATAAAAAAGAAATTGACGATATAACGGGTACAAACGGTTGGATAATAGGGTATTTAAGTCATCACGCAAGCGAAAATATATATCAGCGTGATTTGGAAAAAAAGTTTGGCATAACCCGTTCAACCGCATCAAAGGTTATAAATCTTATGGTAAAAAAAGAACTTATTGAACGGCAGAATGTGGAACACGATGCACGCCTTAAAAAACTTGTATTAACCCAAAAAGCAAAAAGCATATCGGATTTAATGCGTGACGATATGATAAACCTTGAAAAAAAGTTATCTGATAATTTTACCGAAACTGAAAAGAACCAGCTTATAGATTATCTTATAAGAATACAAAACAACTTGGAAGGGTGATGTTATGATTAAACGATTATCAAAATGTATAAGAGAATATAAAAAGGATACAATTTTATCTCCGGTTTTTATTACGGGAGAGGTGGTTGTTGAATGTTTAATACCGTTTGTAATTGCCGAACTTGTTAACCAAATTCAGACGGGATGCGGCTTGTCTACCATAGCGTCATACGGGGCAATACTTGTTATTATGGCACTTGTTTCGCTTACATTCGGCGCATTGTCGGGTAAGTTTTGTGCAATTGCATCGTGCGGATTTGCAAAAAATTTGCGTCACGATTTGTTTTATGCGGTTCAAAAATACTCGTTTTCAAATATAGACAAATTTTCATCATCAAGTCTTGTTACAAGGCTTACAACCGATGTAACCAATGTGCAAAATGCATTTATGATGATTATAAGAATTGCTGTACGCAGTCCGCTTATGCTGATTTTTTCGTTTACTATGACGGTTATAATTGATGCGCGTTTATGCCTGCTTTTTGCCGTTGCAATTCCTCTTTTGGCATTTGGGCTTTATATTATTATAAAAAGAGCTATGCCTGTTTTTAAATCTGTATTTAAAAAGTATGATAAATTAAACAACTCTGTTCAGGAAAATGTAAACGGTATGCGTGTTGTTAAAGCTTATGTGCGTGAAGATTACGAAATTGCAAAGTTTAAATCGGCGGCAGATGATGTATGTTCCGACTTTACACACGCCGAAAAAATTCTTGCTTTTAATTCTCCGCTTATGCAGTTTATAATTCATTCAATAATAATTTTGCTTTGCCTTATAGGTGCAAAAATAATTATTTTAACAGGTGCAACGGAGCTCGGCGTTGGTGATTTATCATCACTTATAGTATACGGTACTCAAATTTTTTCAAGTCTTATGATGCTTTCAATGATATTTGTTATGATTTCAATGGCTGTTGAATCATCAAAGAGAATAATTGAAGTGCTTGATGAACAAAGTACGGTTACTAATCCCAAAAATCCCGTTATGCAGGTAAAAGACGGTTCGGTTACGTTTAATAACGTAAGTTTTAAATATTCCGCCGATGCAAACAAAAATGCACTTTCAAATATTAATTTGAATATAAAAAGCGGTGAAACGGTAGGAATTATAGGCGGTACGGGAAGCTCAAAATCAACGCTTATACAGCTTATACCGCGCCTTTACGATACGTCCGAGGGCGAAGTGTATGTTGGCGGTGTAAATGTTAAAGATTACGATATAAAAACGCTGCGCGACAATGTATCGGTAGTTTTGCAAAAAAACGTTCTTTTTTCGGGAACAATAAAAGAAAACCTGCGTTGGGGAAATAAAGACGCAAGCGACGAGGAAATAGAACGCATATGCAAACTTGCGCAGGCTGACGATTTTATTGAGTCATTTCCCGATAAATACGATACGTTTATAGAACAGGGCGGAAGCAATGTATCGGGCGGACAAAAACAAAGATTATGTATTGCGAGGGCACTGCTTAAAAAGCCTAAAATACTTATTCTTGATGATTCCACAAGCGCGGTTGATACAAAAACCGACGCGCTTATAAGAAAAGCGTTTCGCGATGAAATACCCAATACAACAAAAATTATTATAGCACAGCGTATAGCATCGGTATGCGACGCCGATAAAATAGTTGTTATGGATAACGGTCAAATAAGCGCTGTAGGTACACACAGCGAGCTTATGCAAAAAAGCGAAATATACCGTGAGGTATATACATCTCAAAACAAGGCGGGTGACGAAAATGCCTAAACCGATGAACAAAATGAACTTTACGGACAAACGTGCAAAAAAGGGAACGTTTTCACGTCTTATGAAAATGCTGTTTGCCAATTATAAATATTTACTTGCGGTTGTTATTGTATGCATTTTAATAGCGGCGTTTTCAACAACAATAGCAAGTTTGTTTATGAATATTTTTATAAAATACATTGAACAGGGTATACAAAGCGGTTGGAATGCTGTTTCGGCAAAGATATATCAAACGGTTGTAATAATGTGTATTATTTATCTTGCAGGTATTATAAGCTCGTTTTCATATACGCGACTAATGGCGGTTATAACACAGGGATTTTTAAATGTTACACGTCAAAAAATGTTTTCGGGTATGCAAAAACTGCCCGTAAAGTATTTTGATACACATACGCACGGCGATATAATGAGTTATTATACAAACGATATAGATACACTTCGTCAGCTTATATCGCAAAGTATGCCGCAGCTTTTAAATGCAACCGTTACAATTACAATTTTATTGTGCTATATGATGTATTTAAGCTTTTATATGATGATTGTAGTGTTGTGCGGTGTTGTGGTTATGTTTAAGGTTACAAAAAATATTGGCGGAAAAAGCGGCAAGTATTTTTTAAAACAGCAAAAGTCTCTCGGCAGGGTTGAGGGATATATTGAGGAAATGATGCAGGGACAAAAAGTGGTAAAAGTGTTTAATCATGAAAATGCGAACTGCAAAAAGTTTGATGAAATTAATAATGGTCTTTGCGATGATGCCACAAAAGCAAATGTTTTTGCAAATATACTTATGCCTATAATGGGTAATATCGGCAATTTGCTGTATGTAACGGTTGCTTTTGCGGGCGGAATATTTATACTTCTTAAAGTTCCCAATATTTCATTGTCGGGTCAGGCAATGGGTATTGCGGTTGTTGTTCCGTTTTTAAATATGACTCGGCAGTTTACAATGAGTATAAGTATGGTTTCGCAGCAGCTTAATTCGGTTATAATGGCTCTTGCAGGTGCCGACAGAATATTTGAACTTATGGACGAAAAACCCGAAACTGATGACGGTTATGTGACTTTGGTTAACGCATATGAAAAAGACGGAAAACTTGCCGAATGTGAAAGACGTACGGGTATATGGGCTTGGAAACATCCGCATAAATCCGACGGTACGGTAACATATACAAAGGTTGAGGGTGCCGTTACTCTTGATGATGTTGATTTTGGATATAACGAAAATAAAATTGTTTTGCATAATATTGATATATATGCAAAACCGGGACAAAAAATTGCATTTGTAGGTTCAACGGGTGCGGGTAAAACCACGATTACCAATTTAATAAACAGGTTTTATGATATTGCCGACGGTAAAATAAGATATGACGGCATAAATATTAATAAAATAAAAAATCTAAATGATTTATATGCATGTTTTCAAAATGTATTAGTTATGTATATAAGAATATTAGCTCCATATAGAACACTTCAGGAAAAAATAGCGAGAGAAATAAA
>USKN01000053.1 GCA_900555295.1 uncultured Eubacteriales bacterium | reverse complement strand
ACGGTATCTAAAAATTTTTGTTATTTAGTCTGTCTACTTGACAGGGCGGGGTTCAAAACGCTTTCGTTTTGCTACACCCTCTTTTTGCTGAATTACCACCGTTTTTTATAAAATATAAAATTATAAAAACTAAAAAATATTTATCTTGATATTGACAAATAATCCAAAATCTGCGACGGTTTTTCTATTATTGCGTCGGCATTATTTGTTTCCAATTCCTCTCTGTCACGAAATCCCCACAACACGCCTATTGTAAACGCACCGCTTTTTTTACCCGTTTGCATATCTATCCACGTGTCGCCTATATATAAAACCTCATTTGCGTCAACACCGAGTTCTTTCATTATCTCAATTGCTCCGTCGGGTGCAGGTTTTATGGGTATGCCCTCACGCTGTCCGTGTACAACGTCAAAGTATCCGCCCAAAAAGGTTTCAACCGCCTCACGGCTTGCAAAATCAGGTTTGTTGGATAAAACCGCTGTAAGTATTCCCCTTGCATTCAGTTCGTCCAAAAGGTCGCATATGCCGTCATACGGCTGTGTACCGTATTCAACATCATTATCGTAAAGCTCATTATAGAGTTTAAATACTTTTTCAAAAAGCTCCAAGTCGCCCTCTTTACCTCTGCCTTTTAACATTCTCTCAACCAATATTTTGGCACCGTTGCCAACCATATATTTATAATCATCGGTTGGGTACGGCTCAAGTCCGTATTCGCAAAGCGCCTTATTGCCGTAATACGAAATTGTATTTACAGTATTTAAAAGCGTACCGTCCAAATCAAATATGCAAGCCTTAATCATTTTTAACCAGTTCCTCCAATTCGTCTTTGGTAAAATTATATACCGCGTCACAAAACTGACAGGTAAGCTCTGCCTTACCGTCGGTATTTATTATGTCGGTAAGTTCCTTTTTGCCGAGCGACACAAGCGCGCGTTCCACTCTTTTGCGTGTACAGTTGCATTTATACGCAATATCACGTGTTTCGGTTATATGAAAATCTATGCCGTCAAGCGCAATTTTTAAAATATCTTCAGCGTTTTTGCCGTCTTTTAATAAGTTGGTAACCGATGTTATTTTGGCAACATTCTCCTCAAGCTTTTGTACGTCCTCATCCGCCGCGTCGGGCATAACCTGCACTATAAATCCGCCCGAGTATTTTACGGTGTAATCTCTGTCAACCAAAACGCCCAAACCAACCGCCGACGGTGTTTGCTGACTTGTGGCAAAATAACTTGTAATATCGTCGCCCACTTCACCGCTTACAAGCGGAACAGTGCCTACATACGGCTCTTTGAGTCCCAAATCGGTTATAACGGTAAGCGAACCGTCTCTGCCCACGGCACCGCCTACATCAAGCTTGCCCGTATCGGGATTTAACGGCATATCAACCTGCGGGTTTATAACATAACCGCGTACATTGCTGTTACAGTCGCTTATTGCAAGCACCTTTCCCAGCGGTCCGCCGCCCGTAAGCTGGAGCGATATGCTGTCCTTTTCGCCTTTAAGCGACGCACCCATCATTGCCGCCGCCGTTAAAAGCCGTCCGAGTGCCGCCGTTGCAACGGGTGATGTATGGTGAATTTTAAACGCTTTATTAACCGTTTGCGTTGTTATTGCCGCAAAGGCACGCACACCGCCGTTTTCGGTAACGGCGCGTATCATATAATCATTTATATTGCTCATTTTTTCTTTTTCCTTTATAATGTTTTAACCAAAATACGGCAAAATGCATTTATTTACAAACACATTTTGCCGTAGCATTTATTATTTTGCCCTGTTACGACAAATCCTGTACATATATACTGCGTACCTTGCCGTCGTCTGCTTTGGGTTGTTCCGGTTTAACCTTGCCGTCACGAACAGCAAAGAATTTTTCGGCAACCTGCGGGAAAAGTGCGTAACTTAATACGTCCTCCTCGCTCTTGGCAATGTCTTTTGTTACTTCTTTGTAGTGTTCAAGTTCGGGTTCAAGCAAATCTGCCGGACGAACTGTTATAACTTCGTCGTCGCCGATTGCTTTTTTACGTACTTCCTCGTTTACTTTACCGGGGAGACGTCCATACTCACCGCGCAAAAGACCTTTGGATTCTTTTGTAATCATTTTGTATCTTTCGCCCGATAATATATTTAAAACTGCCTGTGTTCCCACAATCTGGCTTGTGGGTGTTACAAGCGGAGGATAACCGAAGTCTGCACGTACTCTGGGTACTTCGGCAAGAACATCGTAATATTTATCCTCGGCATTAGCCTGTTTAAGCTGTGATATAAGGTTTGAAAGCATACCGCCCGGAACCTGATACAAAAGTGTGTTTGTATCTACGTTTAACACCTTGGGGTCAAGGTTTCCGCGTGCTTTAAGGTCGGACGCAACTTTTCTGAAATGCTCTGCGCATTTGCTTAATTTTGCAAGGTCAAGACCTGTATCTCTTTCGGTGCCTTTAAGTGTGGCAACAAGCGATTCGGTTGAGGGGTTACTTGTACCGTTTGCAAGCGGTGAAAGTGCGCAGTCTACAATATCTACTCCTGCCTGTGCCGCCATAAGGTTTGTCATATCGCCTGTTCCCGATGTATTATGTGTATGAAGATGTATGGGTATACCCACATTCTCTTTAAGTTTTTTAACAAGGCTGTATGCGTCGTACGGCAACAAAAGGTTTGCCATATCTTTAATACAAATAATATCGGCACCCATTTTTTCAAGCTCGCAGGCAAGCTTTACAAAATAATCCTCGTTGTGTACGGGGCTTACCGTGTAGCTTATGGCAGTTTCGCATATTCCGCCGTACTCTTTTACAAATTTAACCGCCGCTTCAAGGTTTCTGGGGTCGTTGAGCGCGTCAAACACTCTTACGATATCAATACCGTTTTCGATTGACTTTTTGCAGAACTGTTCTACAACGTCATCGGCATAGTGTTTGTAACCCAAAATATTTTGACCTCTGAAAAGCATTTGAAGTTTTGTTTTGGGCATATTCTTTTTAAGTATGCGCAATCTCTCCCACGGGTCTTCGTTTAAAAATCTCATACAAGCGTCAAACGTTGCACCGCCCCAACATTCGAGTGAGTGGTAACCTACATCGTCCAAAAGTTTAAGTGCGGGGAGCATATCTTCTATTGTCATACGTGTTGCCGCCTGTGACTGATGCGCGTCACGCAATATTGTATCGGTAATTAATAATTTTGACATATTATCATTCCTTTCAAGGCTTTAATTAGCCGAGCATTGTAATAAGAACGCCGGCTGCAATTGCAGAACCTATAACACCTGCAACGTTGGGTCCCATAGCGTGCATAAGCAAGAAGTTTTTGGGGTTATCTTCCTGACCGACTTTTTGCGATACACGCGCCGCCATAGGAACAGCCGAAACACCTGCCGAACCGATAAGCGGATTGATTTTGTTTTTAAGGAACAAGTTCATAAATTTAGCAAGCAATACGCCGGATGCGGTTGCAACGCCGAATGCAACAACACCCATAACAATAATTTTAATTGTTTCAAGGCTTAAAAATGTTGATGCGGTTGCGGTAGCGCCTACCGAAATACCAAGGAATATTGTTACTATATTCATAAGTTCGTTTTGAGCTGTTTTTGAAATTCTGTCTACAACGCCGCATTCTTTTGCAAGGTTACCGAGCATAAGGCAGCCAACGAGCTGTGTTGCCGAGGGAACCAAGAGTGCAACAAATACCGTAATAACAATGGGGAATATAATTTTTTCCACTTTGCTTACGGGGCGAAGTGCCGTCATTGTTATTTGACGTTCTTTTTTGGTTGTAAGAGCTTTCATAATAGGCGGCTGAATTACCGGTACAAGCGCCATATACGAATATGCGGCAACTGCAATCGGTCCCAAAAGTTCGGGAGCAAGCTTACTTGTGGTAAATATAGCCGTAGGACCGTCGGCTCCGCCTATAATACCAATAGAGCCTGCCTGTGCCTGTGTAAAGCCAAGTTTAACCGCGCCTATGTATGTTGCAAAAATACCAACCTGTGCGGCAGCGCCCAAAAGAAGTGATTTGGGATTTGCAATAAGAGGAGCAAAGTCTGTCATTGCACCTACACCTAAGAATATAAGGCAAGGGTAAATGCCCATTTTAACACCGAGATAGAGATAATCCAAAAGTCCCGGAGTTACCGCGTTTGACGCGTCAAACAAGTTCCAATGTGCGTGACCTTCTCTAAAGAGTTCCTCGTGGAATATATCAGCACCCGGAAGGTTTGTAAGAAGCATACCGAAAGCTATAGGCAAAAGCAAAAGGGGTTCAAAGCCTTTAACAATTGCAAGATACATAAGTACGCAAGCTACAAGTATCATTATAATATTTTTCCAATATACACCGAGCATTGAAAAACCCGTTGATTTTGCAAAGTCAACAAATACGTTGGATTTTTGAGCATTTAAAATATCATTTGCCGTAAATTCTTTAATGTCGTTTTGTGAAAAAGAGGGATTGGCTGCGTCAATTTCGCTCTTTGCCATAATATATTGACAGCTTACGTCAATTTTGGGCAATTTGTTTGCTCTTTTAAGATTTTTGTAATCTTTAATATCGGCGTCAAACTTTATAACAGCTTCTCCGCCGGCTTTAATTGTTTGTGTTTCTATGTAGTTTGATGTTTGGCTTTTTTCTATTACGCCGTCATTATCTTTAACCATAACAACCGCATCGTAAATATCTTCGGTGCTGTTGTTTGCAACCGTAATTGCAAGTTTACCCTCGGCTTCATCATATGATGCCGATTTTACATATAAAGCGTGTCCGTCCGCCGGTGCGGCGCAAAAACCCGTTAAGGTGCAAGCGCACACTATTAAAAGTGCGGTGAGCGCGCAAACTATTCTTTTAGTCATTTTACCCGTCCTCCGATTATTTAATTGTGCAAAGAACAGTACCTGTTTCAACTGCTGTACCTGCGCTTACGCCAACCGATGTAACAACACCGTCTGCGCCTGCCATAATTTCGTTTTCCATTTTCATAGCTTCCAAAATCATAAGAACGTCGCCTTTTTTAACGGCGTCGCCTGTTTTAACATTTACCGAAAGAATTGTTCCGGGCATAGGAGCAGAAATCTTTTCGCCTTCGCCGTTTGCAGCAGCAGGTGCCGCAGCCGGTGCCGCAGCCGGTGCAGGTGCTGCCGCAGCTGCGCTTTTAGCGGCTTTAGCTTCTTCGTCGCTCATAAGCTCAATGCCGATAACATATTCTGTACCATTTACATTAACTTTATAATTTTTCATAATCATTTTACCTCGCTTTTTAATTTTTTGTAGTTAATCAACTTTTTTAAAAGATGTAACTTTAATGTTTTTTACATCCGTACCGAGTTCTTCGGCAATCGCCGCACACGCTCCGGCAATGATTTCCTGTTTATTTTGTACAGGCGCATTTGACGAAACCGTGTTTTGAGCGGAAACCGCTTTTGGTGCAGATTGAACGGGAGCGTCTTTTACAAATGTTTTGCAAACGGCGCTCATTATCATACATATAAATACAAGACAAATAAGGCCGAAAAATACAGTTCCTATACCAATTACACATACAAGACCGTCACTTAGCATAAGGCGTGACCTCCTTTCGGTAAAAAATGTTATTTGATCGGGCAACGGTTACCCCCCGCAGATGTAAGTTTGTCGCAATAAAGTGTTTAAATGCTTATCTGCCGAAAAAACCAATTCTCCCGCATTATAATTACTTAAAATTATACATCAAAATTAATTAAATTGCTATGGTTTTTTTTAATATTTATAAAGATTATGAATAAAGCCGAAAAAAACTTTTTTCGGCTCTGTTTTTTTGTTAAATTTTTAACCAATGTTCTCCCCTATTTCGCCTGCGGCATAGAGGGGAATATTTATAAGCCCCGCATCTTTACTGTAATCTGCCATAGATAAACGTAGCGATATTTTTGGCTTAAATTTTTCTCTGTAAACTTTAAGGCTTTTGGCTTTAAGGTTTATTTCCGCTTTTACTTCGAGCGGAACAATATTCTCGCCGTTATCTGCTATAAAATCAACCTCGCAGGTATTACGGTCGTTGGTATAATAGTAAATTTTCAATTCATCATCTGTCACAAGCTGCTGCATAACATACTGTTCTGTCAATGCTCCTTTAAATTCGGTAAACAGTTCGTTTCCGTTTAAAAGAATGTTTTGCCTTATACCCGTCATTGCGCCGAGCAAACCTACATCAACAACAAATAGTTTAAAAGCTTTTAAATCCTCATACGCTTTCAGCGGAATGTTGGGGGCGCTGACCCTGCCCACTTTATGCACAAGCCCGCAATCCGAAAGCCACATTATTGCGGTTTCATAATCCTTTGCCCTTGCGCCCTCGCGTATAAGTCCGTATATAAATTTTTTATTTTCCTTTGCAAGCTGTGACGGTATGCTATTCCACAACATTCTTATTTTTGGTACAATTTCTTTTGGCGCGTGTTTTGAAAAATCCTGTTCATAAGCGGTTAGTATTCTGTTTTGAATTTTTCTTGCCTCGCCAAAATCTTTTTCTTCGGCAAAGTTTGCCACAACCTCCGGCATACCGCCGATATAGTAATACTGTTTCAGCGCGTCTATATATGTTTGTTTAAAATTTTTTATCATAACGTAATCTCTTTTTTCCAAAAGGCGCGCAAATCTTTCAAGCCCCATTGCCATAAGAAATTCTTTAAACGACAGTGGATACAATTTCAAAAAATCCACCTTTCCCACAGGAAATGACGTTCCCTCGTGCAGTGCAATTCCCAAAAGCGAACCTGCACACACAATATGATATTCGGGGGCATTTTCGCAAAAATACTTTAGCGACGACAATGCTTTGGGTACTTCCTGTACCTCGTCAAATATTATGAGTGTATCGAATGGGTTTATTTTGTGACCCGCATATAGTTCAAGCCCCGTAATTATACGCTCCGTATTTAAATCTGCCTCAAACAATTCTGCCATTTGCACATTTGAATCAAAATTGATATATACGGTACTGCCGTATGAGTTTTTACCAAACTCTTTCATAATCCAGGTTTTTCCGACTTGTCTTGCACCCTCAATAATGAGCGGCTTGCGGTGTTTTCCGTTTTTCCATTTATTAAGACTTTCCGTTGCATAACGATACATAACCAATCCTCCGAATTATTAGTTTGCAATAATATTATACCACACAATTACAAAAAATACAACGAAAATTTTTAACTTTTTCACACTTTCTTCAACGAATATTTTGCATAAATCACATTTTTTGCAACGAATATTTAGCGTAAATCACATTTTTTACAACTAACAATTGTAATTAATTACACTTTTTGCGGCTAAAACCATTTTTATCAATCGTCCAAAAACATTACAAACATATCTTTTTTTACATTCACAGAACCCACACAGGAATTATATGCCTCATCAAATGTAATATCACGGCTGTTTGCAAGCACCAATATGTCTTGATCGGTATTGTTTGTTTCACCCTCCAAAACATAACAGTATTTATATGATAATACTTGCGTATCGCAAATCAGTTTTTTAAATATTTCCCAACCGTCATCATCGCCGTCATAAATTTCGATTGTATCTTCCAATCTGCCGAGGCGAAAATCCCGCTCACAGTAAAAATTGCTTTCGTTATCGCCCTGTGGTATTTCGTATTTTCCTGCCGTCTTTGTTAAACTGCCGCCGGCATTGCCGTACATTGTATTGCTGCCGCCGTACAAATCGTCGGTATCCTCGCCCGTATCGTAATACAGCGTACCGCTGACACGTACAATTTTTATTGAGTCAACATCATAATCTTTGGCTTTGCTTTTATTGCCTCCAATGGTTATATTTATGTTTGCACAGCCTGAAAATAAAATAATTAAAGCTGTAACCAAAGGTATTATTTTTTTCATAACATTACCTCCCTGTTATCATATATTTGTATCCGCCGCATTTATTACGGCGAAAATCTCTATGTTAAACCAATACGGGAATATTTTCGTGCGTTACTGTATATATTTTAACCCTTTCTGTTTTGAGTTATTCAATTTTAAACCCACAAAACGCCCCTTGTTTGACTACATTTTATCATTATTATAATATGTATGTCAATACAAAATACAAATTTTATTGTTGAATTTTTAATATTGAGCTGTATTTTTGATAGACAGTTTTTTTATTGCGGTATATAATAAAAAAAGATTGAAAGGAGAATGAACAATATGATTATTAAAGAATTGAATTACGATATTTCACCTTGCAAAACAGTATCACGATATGTTAATTTGATTTAAAAAATTTGACAAACAATGAAACTTTTTTTATAATTTAGGGATATATATAAGTGTAAGTTGTACAACTCAACAAAAAGAAAGTGAGGTTGGGCAGGGTGCGTTTAACGCTTTTTTGCCCGAAACGAAAAATGGAAAATGAATTAAGGCTGCTTACACGGCTAAAATCCAAAAACAGCAACGCGATAAACCAAGCAATAGATATGTACACTCCTTATGTGTGCACGGTGATATATAATATTGCAGGCAGCAAATTACCCGCGGAGGATATTGAGGAAATAGTATCCGATGTATTTGTCCGTCTGTGGCGCAACGCGGAATACATAGACTTAAAAAAAGGCACAATACGTTCGTATATTGCAGCAGTTGCGCGCAATATTACATTAAAACGTATTGCAAAAGGCGGCGGTAAAGACTTTGTTTGTCTTGATGATGTTGAACTTACCGACAATGTTGATTTTGCCGAAGAAAATGCGCGCAAAAGTGTACTGTGGGATACCGTTATGAGTTTGGGCGAACCCGATAACGAGATTTTTGTAAGGTATTATAAATTTAACGAAAAGCTTAAAGACATTGCAAAAATAACGGGTCTTAATTTATCTACCGTTAAATCCAAGCTTTTAAGAGGAAAAAATAAACTTAAAAAAATTTTATCTGATGCGGAGGAATTATAATGAAAGCAAAAAATAATTTGTATAACGAATTAAATATTAACCTGCAAAATGATGATGCAGATAATGTATTTAACGTTGATATTAATGTAATTAAACAAAAAACCGCTTTAAAGCTCAACTCCGCCTACACAGAAAGGAAGATAATTACTATGAAATCCACAAAGAAGATATCATTTATTGTAATTGCGGCGGCTTTGGCTTTGGGAATAACTGCTTTTGCGGCAAGCGGAATTGTATCGAATTGGATTAGCTCATCATCATCAAAACCCGATTATAACACACTTCCCACAGCACAGCGTGTTATAAAGGATATTGGTTATGAGCCTGTTTTGATTGACGGTTTTAAAAACGGTTACAAATTTAAAGACGGAAATATTGTAAAAAACAATCTTACCGATGAAAACGGAAAAACAGTTGAAAAATTCAAGTCTGTTTCGTTTGATTATGAAAAAGACGGAGACAAAGTAATTTTTTCGCAGGACAAATTTATATCGCAATCAAAACCGGAGGGGAACATTGTTAAAACCGTAAACGGTACCGATATTTACTTCTACAGTTACACAAACAAAAGCGTACCTGCCGATTATAAGCTTACGGACGCCGATAAAAAGGCAGAGGCAAACGGCGAGCTTGTGTTTAGTTACGGTTCCGCAAAAACTGAAATATACGAAATACAAAGCGTTACTTGGGCAATGGACGGTATGCAGTATCAGTTAATGCAAATTGACGGTAAATTATCTGTCGGCGAATTACTTAATATGGCCGACGAAGTAATGGCTCATACTCAATCGGGCAATATGCTGCCCAACAATTAATTTTTTGTGTTTTGTATTTTAAAATACAATAGCAGCGTGCAAAGCAGGGGTAAATCTATGCTTTGCACGCTTGGTTTTTGTACAGACCAAAACATTAATAACTTCCAATATTATAAACCTTAATGCTTTTATTTTTTTTCGCATATTTGTATGTCAAAGCCGCACCGCCCCAACCGTGGTTTACAAACGCTATTAAATAATCGGATTTATTTATCATATATTCATTGCACTTTACTATGTAAA
>USKN01000052.1 GCA_900555295.1 uncultured Eubacteriales bacterium | reverse complement strand
GCAAGCAGTGCTAATTCAGTAGAAGCAACACCTTCGCCTCTGTCATTGTGTGGATGCACACTTAAGATAATGCTTTCTCTGTTCTTAAAGTGTGTATTCATCCATTCGATCTGGTCTGCGTATACGTTTGGAGTGTTCATCTCAACAGTAGATGGAAGGTTGATGATGATCGGGTTCTCCTTGGTAGCGCCCCAGGTTTCCTGAACTGCAGTACAGATATCAAGAGCAAAATCCAGCTCTGTGCCGGTAAAGCTCTCTGGAGAATACTCCAGACGGATCTTGGTATCACATTCTGCTGCGTATCTCTGTACCATCTTGGTACCTACAATAGCGATATCCTTGATCTCATCCATATCTTTGTGGAAAACAACATCTCTCTGAAGAGTAGATGTGGAATTGTAAATATGTACAATGGCTTTCTTGATGCCCTTCAATGCCTCAAAAGTTCTCTTGATCAGATGCTCACGGCACTGTACTAATACCTGAACTTCTACATCATCCGGGATCAGCTTGCGGTCAACCAGGGTACGAAGAAAATCATATTCGATCTGGGAAGCTGCAGGGAAACCAACCTCGATCTCCTTAAAGCCCAGCTTTACTAAAAGGTTGAACATCTCTACCTTTTCTTCTACTACCATTGGTTCTACCAGTGCCTGGTTTCCGTCACGAAGGTCAACGCTGCACCATACAGGAGCCTTTTCGATTTCCTTATTTGGCCAGGTACGCTCCGGGAAATTAACTACAGGTACTCTTTTATATCTCTTATAATTTAACATAATAACTATTTCCTCCTTGTGTCTATCTCTGTCTTTTTTGTTACATGCTACTTGCTGTTGTGACCGGCATTTAAACGGTTCTGCTTTGTATTTTTTAATCTCAAGCCCTTCCGGGCAGTCGCTCGATCACGCCGTAGAAGCGGACAATGAACAATACTGATCCTACTGATTCAGCCCCATCTTTCATCATTCCTTTTTCTGAAAAATTTGATACGTTAATCCATATAATAGCATATTTTTCCAGATGTGACAAGAACCCATCTACAGCCGAAACTTTATTCAAATCAATTTGATTCAAATCGATTTAAACAAAAACGCATGAAATTCATCAAACATTGTTTATGAATTCCACGCGTTCTTCTCTCGCAACTCTCGCTTTTTACAGCACGTGTCCCTGTGCCTTCATAACCTCGATCACCTGGTCTACCAGCATCTCGCACTGCCCGGTGGTCGGCGCTTCTACCATGACGCGCACAACCGGCTCGGTGCCGGACTGACGGAGCAGGATACGGCCGTCTGTGCCCAGAGTCTCAGTGACCTTTGCCACCTCTGCCTGGACTGCCGGGTCATTCTGCGCTGCCTTTTTGTCTTTGACGCGGACATTTTTCAGCACCTGCGGCAAAATCTCCACCTCAGAGGCCAGCTTGCCCAGAGTTTCCTTCTTCTCCAGCATAACCTCCATCACCTTTAAGGAGGTCAGGATGCCGTCTCCGGTGGTGGCGTGCTTGCTGAAGATGATGTGGCCGGACTGCTCGCCGCCCAGACAGTTGCCGTACTGGGACATGTTCTCGTACACATATTTGTCACCGACTGCGGTCTTCTCGTAGGAGATGCCTTCCCGGTCAAATGCCTTGTAAAGGCCGAAGTTGGACATGATGGTGGTAACTACGGTATTGTTGCGCAGGGTACCAATCTCCTTCATGTACTTGCCGCAGATGTAGAGGATCAGATCACCGTCTACCACGCTGCCGTTCTCATCTACCGCGATACAGCGGTCTGCATCACCGTCGTAAGCAAAGCCTACGTCACAGCCGGATTCCTTTACATACTCCTGCAAGACATGGATGTGGGTGGAGCCGCAGTCGGTGTTGATGTTCAAACCGTTCGGATGGTTGTTGATGACATGGGTCTCTGCTCCCAGAGCATCGAACACGTTCTTCGCAATGGCAGATGCGCTGCCGTTTGCGCAGTCCAGAGCCACTTTTTTGCCCTTGAAGGAACGGGTGGCAATGGAGATCAGGTAACCGATGTAGCGGTTTCTGCCTGCAGCGTAGTCGGTGGTGCGGCCGATGGCATCCTTTAAGGCAAACGGAATCTCTTCCATCTCCCCGTCTAAGTAGCGCTCGATTTCTACGATAACGTCCTCTTCCAGCTTCTCGCCCTTGCCGTTGATGACCTTGATGCCGTTGTCATAGTATGGGTTGTGGCTGGCAGAGATCATGATGCCGCAGTCGAACTCTTCCGTGCGCACCACATAGGATACACTCGGGGTGGTGGTGACATGAAGCAGATAAACATCCGCGCCAGAAGCAGTGAGACCTGCTACCAGGGAGTACTCAAACATATAGCTGGATCTTCTGGTATCTTTTCCGATCACAACCTGTGCTTTGTGTTCCCTGCCATAGTACCAGCCAAGGAAACGACCTACTTTGTAGGCATGCTCAACGGTCAAATTTACGTTTGCTTCTCCACGAAAGCCGTCTGTTCCAAAATATTTTCCCATGTTTTGCTCCTTACTATCCTACTTAATATATTTTTTATAAGGTCATCTGACAGCGAAGACCTTAATCGTTCATATTTGCCAGCTTCTTTGCCTGATCGGCTGCGATACAGGCATCGATGATCTCCTGGATATCTCCATTCATGATCTTATCAAGCTTATACAGTGTCAGGTTGATCCGGTGATCGGTCACACGTCCCTGTGGGAAGTTGTAGGTACGGATCTTCTCGGAACGGTCTCCGGTACCGATCTGGCTGCGGCGCATCTCTGCCTCCGCATCATGTCTCTGCTGCTGTTCAATATCATACAGCTTTGCACGAAGCAGTGCAAATGCCTTTGCTTTATTCTGGAGCTGTGATTTCTCGGTCTGGCTGTATACCACGATTCCAGTCGGGTAATGCGTCAGACGCACTGCGGAGTCTGTGGTGTTGACACACTGTCCACCGTTACCGGATGCACGCATTACATCGATACGGATATCTTTATCTTCAATCTTAATATCAATATCTTCATCAACTTCCGGCATAACAGCGACACTGATCGTAGAAGTATGGATACGTCCACCGGACTCAGTCTCAGGAACACGCTGTACACGGTGTACACCGGATTCATATTTCATTACGGAGTATGCACCCTGTCCACTGATCATAAAGGTAACACTCTTCATACCGCCGATACCGATTTCTTCGACTTCCATAGTTTCTACCTTCCAGCGACGGCTCTCTGCATAATGTACATACATACGGTAGATTTCTGCTGCAAACAATGCTGCCTCATCACCGCCTGCACCGCCTCTTATTTCAACAATAACGTTTTTTTCGTCATTTGGGTCTTTGGGAAGCAACAAAATTTTAATTTCACTTTCAAGATTCTCAATTTTTTCTTTGCTTTCGTTAATTTCTTCTTCAAGCATATCTTTTTCGTCTTTATCAACACCCGACGCAATCATTTCTTTTGCATCTTCAATGTTATCTTTAACCGCCTTATATGCTCTGTATTTTTCCACAATCGGAGCAATATCGGAGTGTTCTTTGCAAAGCTTTCTCCACATATCCTGATTTGCAATCACTTCGGGGTCGCTTATTTTCTTTTCAAGTTCATTAAATTTTTCTTCTATAAACGAAAGTTTATCAAACATATAGTCACCTCTGTACTTTACTTATAACAGTATACCATATTTTTTTAAATAAATAAAGGTTTTTTTAATATTTTTTATCATTTTTAATCTTTTTTTAATATAAAATGTTTACGGTTAATTAAAAATATTAAAATTATCGTATTTTGAATAAAGATTTTGAATTCGTCCTCGAATTAAGGCAAGTGAATTATCTTCAAGATAAGGATCCTTTTTTATAATTTCCGCACACGCGTCTGACGCAAGTTTAAGTATGTCGGTATCCGTAAACAAATTTGCAACTTTCAGTTCGGGCAGTCCGTGCTGACGTGTTCCAAAAAACTCTCCGCATCCCCTGAGTTCCAAGTCTTTTTGCGCAACTTCAAAGCCGTCGTTTGTACGGCACATTATGTTCATACGCTGTTTTGTATCTTCGTTATCCGAATTGGTAACAAGTATACAATACGATTTTACATCACCTCTGCCCACTCTCCCTCTTAACTGATGAAGCTGGCTCAATCCAAAACGTTCGGCATTTTCAATTATCATTATGTTCGCATTGGGAACATCAACACCGACTTCAATAACCGTTGTGGAAACCAAAAGGTCAATTTGGTGGTTTTTAAACATATCCATAACTGCGTCTTTCTCGGACGCTTTCATTTTTCCGTGCAAAAGTCCAACTCTGTAATCCGAAAAAACTTCATTTTTTAAATAAGCCTCGAGTTCAACACCCGATAATACATCTAAATTGTCCGACTGTTCCACAAGCGGGCATACACAGTAGCATTGTCTGCCTGCGTCAAGCTGTTTTTTTACAAACGAATACACTCTTTGGTGCATACTGTCATTTACACAAAATGTATCTATTTCCTGTCTGCCTTTGGGCTTTGTTTTTATAACCGAAATATCCAAATCGCCGTATAAAATAAGCGATAAAGTTCGCGGTATGGGTGTTGCACTCATTACAAGCACGTGCGGAGTACACCCCTTTTCAAAAAGCTTGGCACGCTGATTGACCCCAAATCTGTGCTGTTCGTCCGTAATACAAAGTGCAAGATTTTTAAATTCGGTTCCGCTTTCGGTTAATGCGTGCGTTCCAACAATTATGTTATATTCGCCTGCGGCGATTTTTTTGTAAATGTTTTGTTTGTTTTTAACAGAACCCGTAAGAAGTACGGTTTTAATTCCTTTGCCGCCAAAAAAAGAATTTAATGTGTTATAATGCTGAACTGCAAGTATTTCGGTAGGCGCCATAATTACAGCCTGATATCCGTTTTTAACCGCAATATACATTGCCGCGGCAGCAACAGCCGTTTTACCGCTGCCCACATCGCCCTGCAAAAGACGGTTCATACATTTTCCCGATTTAAAATCGCGGCATATATCGTTTACCGCATCTTTTTGGCCATCGGTAAATTCAAATGGAAGTGTTGATGTAAAATCCAAAACGCACTTAACGTTTTCAAAAACAGTTCCCTCTCCCCTTTGACGTCTTTTTTTCATAACGGCAAGCGAAAGCTGCAATACAAACAATTCCTCAAAAACAATTCTTTTGCGTGCGTCCGAAAGAGTTTTTGTATCGGTTGGGTTGTGCATTGTTCTTACGGCTTCATCTATATCGTACAAATTATATTTTTTTCTTATTTCGGAAGGAATTGCGTCGATAATTGTATCGATATGTGACAGTGCAAACCGCACCGCATTGCGTATAGTGCTTTGATTAATGCCCTTAACGGCCGCGTATACAGGCAAAATTATACCCGTTGTTTTACAATCTCCCGCTTTTTCCATAGAGCGCATTTCAAATTCGCGTTTTCCGTATGCAAAAACACACCTTCCGTAAAACACATACTGTTCACCCGTTTTAATGCTTTGCTTATAAAAAGGCGACGAAAACCATTTAACAATAATGCTTTCACTCCCGTCGCTTACATTAAGTGTAAATAATGATATATTTTTTTTAATACGGCGTTCACAAACAGAACGCTGTACAACTGCTTTAATACAGCAAATATCCCCGTGCGATAATGAACCTATGCTTAAAAACGTACGTCGGTCCTCATAACTGCGCGGAAAATAATATATTAAATCCCATACCGAATAAATACCCATTTTAGCAAAAAGAGCTGACTTTTTATCGCCAACTCCTTTTACGGTTTTAATATCCGAATTTAAAAAGCTCACATACTCATCAAAAGTCATATTAATAACCAAACCTTTTATAACTACTCAACAGATATAATATAATGATATACGGGTTGACCTCCAAATTGAATTGAAACATCGCAGTCCGGATATTCGTCCTCAAGTTCGGTGCACAATTGCCCCGCCTGCTTATCATCGGCATCTTCACCATAATAAAGTGTTATAACCGATGTATCATCATCAACCATATCTGCAATACAGTTTTGTACCGACTGTTCTATATCGTTATCAACAAATTTTATTTTTCCGTCAACAATACCCAAAATATCTCCTGTGTGAATTTCGTTATTGTCTATAACCGTATCGCGAACCGCATATGTTGTTTGCGCCGATTTAACATATTGTATATCGTCACACATATTATCGTATAATTCATCGGGATTAAGCTCATCATCAAAGTTAATCATACACGTTATTGCTTCCGTAACATTGCGTGTGGGGATAACAAAAACGGTTTTTTCGCTTAACTGCTGTGCCTGCTGTGCCGCCATAATAATGTTTTTATTGTTTGGAAACACAAAAACATTCTCGGCATTAACATTCTCTATTGCTTCCAAAATTTCGTCTGTGCTTGAGTTCATAGTCTGTCCGCCCGATATAACGCTGTCGACTCCGAGTTTGGTAAATATATCGCAAAAACCGTCACCTGCCGCAACAGACACAAAACCGTATTTTTGTTTTGGCAATTTTTCGCCTGTTTCTTGTGTTTTGTTTATTTCGTTTTGAGAAACGGAATTTTCATTATCCAAACTCTGTTTTTCTTCGTTTTCTTTTACAAGATTGCTGTGCTGAATTTTCATATTTTCTATTTTAACACTTGAAAGTTCGCCAAGTCTTAAAGCTTCACCAAGTACAATATCGGGATGATTTGTATGTATGTGAAGTTTTACGATTTCTTCATCGTCTACCACAACCATACTGTCACCTATCATACCAACGGTTGATTTAAACTTAAAAACATCTGCCTTTTCCGAGGCTTTTTCAACAATGCATTCTGTGCAATATTTATATTTTATATCACATTTCTCATCCGCCGGAGCAGATTTTGACTGCTGTGTTTCCGGTATGGAATTGGTTTTGTCAAACTCGGTTATATTTCCTGTTTTTAAAAACTCGAGCGCACCTTCCATAAGAAACATAAGACCTTGTCCGCCCGAATCTACTACGTTTGCCTGTTTAAGCTGCGGCAGCAGTTCGGGAGTTGTTTTAAGTGCTTCGTTGCCCGCGTCAACAATATCGCTTAAAAATTCTGTTACATCATTATATTTTTCGTATTCGTCATCGGCAAACTCCGCCATCATACGTGCAACGGTAAGTATTGTACCCTCCGTAGGTTTCATTACAGCCCTGTATGCGCTGTCGGCAGCCGATTTGCATATTGCCGCAACCGTTTCAACGTTTATGACAACAACACCTTTAAGTGCCTTTTGCATACCGCGCACAAGCTGTGAAAGTATAACGCCGGAATTGCCCCGTGCACCTCTTAAAGCTGCATTTGCAAGAGCTTTTGATGTATTTTCCAAGTCGGACTTTTTTAATAAATCCAAATCTTTTATACAAGCATTTATAGTCATAGACATATTTGTTCCCGTATCACCGTCCGGCACCGGAAAAACATTCATATTATCAACTTGCTGTCTGTGATTATTTAAATTGGCTGCCGCCGAAAAAACCATATCAACAAGCACACTGTTATTTATTTCGTTAATCAACTCTGCCACCTCTTATTCATAAACTCTTGTGCCTTCAACGTACACATTTACACATTCAACCTCAAGTCCTGTCATACGCTTAACCTGATATTTAACGCTGCTTATAATACTTTCACAGGTGACATTTATGTTAACGCCGTACTGAACTATTATATGAACATCCAAGCTTACTTTTTTATCCGAAACAGTAACTTTTATTCCCTTTGTAATACTTTCTTTTTTAAGTAAGTTAGCAAATTCGTCCGTCATTGAGCGATACGCCATTCCAACAACACCGTAACAGCCGCTTGCAACCGTTCCGGCAATTTTTGCAATAACATCGCTGTCGATTGTAATAAGACCTTTTGCCATATCATAAACCGCACTTGCCATAGATTATCAATCCTTTCTTTGTTTGTTCGGCTAATCCGAAAGCAAAATAAAATTTATATTATGTTTGTTAACACACGTTTTAAGCATTTCCAAATCATTTTTACGGCATAAAGTGTATATTATTTGTCTGCCGTTTGAAATATCCGCCAAGCGCGCATATGCGGCTTTTAAACGTATATTATCGTAAAAAGCAAAGCTGTCATCAATAAAAACAGGTAATGTTTTATCGTTAATTGTTTTAATAACACCAAGCCTTAACGCAAGGTACATTTGTTCTCTTGCGGCAAGACTATAGTAATTTGACGGCATAAACCGCATACCCTCTTTAACATTAATTTGAAGATTGCTGTTTACAGTTACCGTATCGTATGCACCGTCTGTAAGGGACATAAAAATATTTGATGCAGCGGCGCTTAACTTTGGCGCAAATACGGTGCTTATTTCACTGTTTGCCTTTTCCAAAAGTTTAAGAGCCGTTTCGTATACCGCTTTTTCCGTCTTTGCCGCGTCAAGCTTTTCCGAAAGTAATTTTATATCTTTGTAAGCGTTATCTATCAAAGAGTCATTGCTTGCCTTTAAAATATTTTCAAGTTCAAAAATACGTTTTTTTAAGCTGTCGGCACGCTTGTATACATCTTTTGTTTCATTTTGAAAATCACCCATATAATTATTATACGAAAATGAACTTTTGTCAAGATGTATTATATCCGATAATTCATACCGCTTTTTAATAGTATTCAACAAATCTTCGTATTTTCCTTTAATTTCATTAAATTTTTTTAAACATTCGTCGTAATCGGGACATCCTCTTTCGTTCCATTCACCGTAAAACCTATTAAATTCCTCGGCGCTGTTTGTATCTGTTTCACCCAAGATACCGCTTATTGTATGCAAAACGGTATTATGTTTTAAATCTGCATTTTTGTATAAGCTGTTTGATATAAACATTATACATAAAAAAACAATAAAAATCAATGCACAAAAAACCGTAAGAGGCATAATATTTACACCTACCGCCAAAACACCCGTAAACACCGCGCACAACACACCAAACAAAACCGCAAAAATTCTTGAAAATACAAATACGGATTTAAACCGCGAAATTTTAGATATAATGTCCGATAATACACTGTCGCCGTCGGATTGCATTAAATTTAGTTCCTTATCTGTAATATTTTCAAACACTTTTATTCTGTCGGAAGATATTTCTCGCTCGGCATTTTCGTATTTGTTCTTTAAATCAAAGTATGCCTCATTTAATTTGATTTTATTTTCAAATTCACTGTATTCGCTGTTTTTTTGTATTATATCATCGCATTTTTTTAATTCATTTTTAAGTGTCGGAAGTTCCCGTGCGGTAAGATTTGCTTCGTCTTTAGCATCTTCGAGTTTTTTTGCTCTCATTTTTGCTTCGCACAGTTGCGCTTCCAATGTGGGAATAACAGGATTTGAATATCTTTTCGATGTATATGTGTTAATTCGCGTGCACAGATTTTTTTTAATAATGGTATATGTTGCCCCGCCGTCGCTGCAAGACGTTATTTTAGAAAGTTTATCTGCAATGCTTCCGTCTTTATCATCATTTATAACGGTTGTTGCGGCGCCTATAAAATATGTTCTTACAAATCCGTCCGCACCAAAGCCAAACATTTCGGCACCCGGAGATGTTTTAAAATATACGGGCATAAGAGTATCGTTATCCGTTACGTCGAGTTTGTGTATACTGCCTTTGTCAAATCTTTGAATACGGTAATGTTTTCCGTCGTAAACATAATCCATAGAGCCTGCCGTATAATCGCTGTTCCAGGGAATAAATTTGTCGGCATTTCCGTTTTCGTATATGTTTTTTCGTCTTTCGGCACCGTATAGCATATATATTATAAAATCAAGTACAGTGGTTTTGCCGCTTTCGTTTTGACCGTATATAACATTTAAACCGCTTTTAAAATCAATAGTTTTTTGCTTAAATTTTCCAAAATTTTCTATTTCAATACGGCATATTTCAAAATCGTTCATTCGATTTTTCCTCCGTTTTCAAAAGCATTTATAACACAGTCGGCGGCACGCTTTATAATTTGTATATTGTCGGGGTTGGTTTCGCTGCTTAATGCTTTAATAA
>USKN01000051.1 GCA_900555295.1 uncultured Eubacteriales bacterium | reverse complement strand
TATATATTCTTTGTGTATCGGGCGTCTTTGCTTATTCTTTTCCAGCTTGATGTATCATCGGGGCATATAATTTTTACTTTACCCTGTTTTTCGAGCTTAAAAAGGTCTTTTCGCTGATTGTTGTACATATCGGCACGGTTTAAAAGCGCTTTTGAAAACTCGGGATACTTTTTGTATGCAAATGATGCGGCACGCGTTGGAAAATCGGTTTTCTTTATATACCGTCTGTCGCGCGTGAGCAATACAAGCACTCTGTCACATCCGTCATTTAATGCTTTTTGGTACGGTATGGAATTTGTTATTCCGCCGTCAAGATACAAACTGCCGTTGAGTTCAACGGGCTTAAACATAATTGGCAACGCGCACGACGCTACCAATTCTTTCCAATTATTGCTTGAATTGTTTATTCTTAAGTATTCGCATTTTCCTGTTTTAACATTTGTAACGGCACAGTAAATATCACCCTTAAATGAATAGTATGTATTATAGTCAAAAGGTAAAAGTTTATTGGGTATTGTGTTAAACACATAATCTATATTGTAGTAATTACCGTCTTTTATTAAATGCGAAATTCCCATATATTCTTTTTGCGGGCAGTATTTTTCGGCAATTTCAAGGTTCCTTCCAAATTGACGGGATATATACGATACACCGTTTGCAATTCCTGCCGATACACCTATAAAGTAATCGGGATATATGTTAAATTCTGTAAGTGCGTCCATAATTCCTACCGTATAATATGCGCGGCTTGCACCGCCCTCGGCAACTATAGCTGTTTTCATTTTAAATATCACCTCGTCAATATTTTAACACTTTGGGTAACTAAAGTCAAATAAAATATAAAAAAGGTATTGACAATTACTACAATTCGTAGCAGGATATTACTACAATCTGTAGTAATATATGGGAGGTGCAGAATATGAGTGACGGGAAGAATTTATCTGAAGCGGAAAAAGAAATTATGGAGATTTTTTGGAGCAGCGGCAAACCTATGCTTGCATCCGATGTTTTTAATATTTTAGAAGAGACAAAATGGAAATATACAACTGTTGCCACATTTTTGTCGCGGCTTGTAAAAAAAGGGTTTTTAAAATGTGAAAAACAGGGTATGCATAATTGCTTTTCCGTAAAAATATCACACAACCGTTTTTTAAAAGAGGAAACAAAAAAATTTGTAAATGATATTTACGGCGGCTCCGCCAAAAAACTTATTGCGTGCTTATGCAAAGAGCGAATATCAGAGAATGATTACAAGGAATTAATGGAGTTTATTGAAAAGATTGATGAAAAGAAAGGGGGAGAATAATGCTTTGGTATATTTTTGTTAAAATGATATAATGTTTAAAATTGTTAACGGTAAAATTGTTTACAGCTCATGCAATGACTATATAACCGAAAATAAAAATTATACAAATAAAGACGGAGAAAAGGAGCTTTACAAATATATGCTCGCAGGGTATCGTTTAAAATTTGACAGATAGATAATAATTGTTTAAAATAAAATATATGCAACTCAAATCAAGTAAAAAATGCTTTTACCGTATATAATAAATACATACAAACGAAAGGTGTGGTATATAAAGTGTGCGGATGGTATAAAAATATTCAAAACGTTACGGGTAAAATTGATGAATACATAAAGCAGCAAAACGAAGATGCATTATCATTGGAACATATTTCGCAGTATTTAGGGTATTCGGAGTTTTATGTTTCAAGAAAATTTAAAGAGATTTCGGGAATGCAGTTTCGCGATTATGTTCGTTTCAGAAAGCTTGCTTTTGCTTTAAAAGATATACGTGACAGTAAAACAGGCATTTTGGATATTGCACTCAATTACGGCTTTTCATCTCATGAGGCATTTACACGGGCTTTTAAAGACGCATACGGTGTTTTGCCAAGTGAATACAGACAAAACCCCAAACCGGTTGTACTGCGCACGGTTATAAAACCTTTTGATTGTTATTTATTGGGTATAGGAGGAACAGGTATGGCTAAAACAACAGGTGAGGTAAAAGTATATTTTGTAACAATTCCGGCGCACAAGTTCTTGCATATCAAAAACTATGAGAGCAATGGGTATTGGGATTTTTGGCAAAAGCAAAGTTTAATCCCCGGGCAGGACTGCGCAACAATTTGCGGATTGCTTGACAGTGTGCAAAACAAATTGGACGATAGCGGCTCAAGTGAAGCGGACAGTTCAAGCGGACAGGTAATGGCGTTTATAAATGAGCCGACAGGCAGAATATGCAGCTGGGGTATACCGCTTGCCGAAAGCTACGGTGTAAGACTGCCTTTGGACTATGACGGCGAAATACCTGCGCAAATGCAAATGATGGATGTTGCGGAGGGTGAATATGTTGTGTTTGAACACGGACCGTTTGATTTTGAAACGGAAAATGCACAGGTTGAGGCTAAAATTGAACAGGCAATGAAAGACTTTGATTACAAAGCAAGCGGTTATGAGTTGGATACAACACAGGGAAGAGTATTTTATTTTTATCACGATTGCAAACATTTTTGGAAATATATAAGACCCGTAAAAAAGGTTAAGTAAAATATTGACAAAATATGATGTTTTGGGTATAATAAAATTCGGCATATGTTTGGGTAATACCCAAGGTGTGTCGGATTTTATTGCTTATTTGGAGACTTATTATGAATATTGTAAGAAAAATAAGAAACGCTGTTGCTGTACAGGTTTGTAAAATATTAATTACCGCAGGTAAATTAATGGGCAAAAAAGGCTCATCAACTCCCGGCGAAATAGCGCTTAAAATATCGCCGTATATGCTTAAAGACCTTGCCTCACAGGTAAAAAAACAAATTATTGTTGTATGCGGTACAAACGGCAAAACCACTACAAATAATTTATTGTGCGATTTGCTTTTGGCACAGGGCAATAAAGTTGTGTGCAACCGCGTGGGTGCAAATATGCTTCCCGGTATTGCCTGTGCATTTGCCGCAAGTGCCGATATAGGCGGCAGACTTAATGCGGATTATGCCGCAATAGAATGTGATGAGGCAAGTTTAAGACGTGTGGTTAATCACTTTAAACCCGATAAAATAGTAATAACAAATCTCTTTCGCGATCAGCTGGACAGATACGGCGAAATAGATATTACAATTAATTTGCTTAACGAAGCAATTAACAAATTGGGTGATGTTGAGCTTATATTAAATGCCGACGACCCTTTGTGCGCAAATTTCGGACGCGGCAAAAAGGCGGTATATTACGGCATAAGTGAAAATTGCAGCGTTAAAGTGAATGAAATTAAAGAGGGACGTTTTTGCCTTGTATGCGGTAACGAGCTTAAATACAATTATTATCACTACAGCCAGCTTGGCGATTACTATTGTGAAAAGTGCGGTTTTAAACGTCCGGCGCCCGATTATGCAGCAAAAGATATTGACCTTGACGGAAAAATGAAATTTAATGTATACTATAAATCCAAAGTAACCGAACTTAATTTAAACTACAGAGGATTTTATAATATTTATAATGTGTTGGCGTCTTTTTCGGCATATATACAGTCGGGCGGAAACGCCGACGGAACAAACAAGGTTTTTAACAGCTACAAGCCGCAAATAGGGCGAATGGAACAGTTTGTAATAGACGGAAAATCCGTTATACTTAATCTTTCAAAAAATCCCGCAGGCTTTAACCAGGCAATTGCAACTCTTATTGCCGATACAAGACAAAAAGACGTTATGGTTGTATTAAATGACAATGCACAGGACGGCAGAGATGTATCGTGGATTTGGGATGTGGATTTTGAAAAGCTTAAAGGCGCAAATATAGATACTCTCTATGCGTCGGGTATAAGAAAGTATGATATGGCATTAAGGCTTAAATATGCAGGTATGGAAAACATTGAAATAAAAGAAAACACTACTCAAACAATAAACGATATAGCTCATAAAAACGGAAAGGTATGTTATGTTCTTATAAATTATACGGCATTGTTTAATACGCAAAACAGTTTAAAAGAGCTTGAGGACAAAAAAGGGGAGAAAGTAAAATGAACAAAAAAATAACAATTGCACATCTTTTTCCCGACCTTTTAAATTTGTACGGTGACAGAGGAAATATTATAACATTAAAAAGACGTGCCGAGGCACGCGGTATTGAATGTGAAGTAATAGAATATGAGCTTGATGACGATATTGATTTAAAGGAAACAGACATTGTTTTTATAGGCGGAGGTTCGGACAGAGAACAGCAAATTGTATGTAACCGTCTGCGTGAAATTAAAGACCAAATAAAGGAATATGTTGAGGATAACGGCGTACTTTTGGCAGTATGCGGAGGTTATCAGCTTTTGGGTAAATATTATAAGCTCGAAAACGAAACAATACCGGGTCTTGAATTGCTTGATATTTATACGGAGCAAAAGCAGGGACGTCTTATAGGAAATATAGTTCTTGATAGTGCATTTGCAAATTCAACCGTTGTGGGATTTGAAAACCACGGCGGAAGAACATATATAAATAATCATACACCGTTTGGCAGGGTTTTGTACGGCAACGGCAACAACGGCGACGGCTATGAGGGGGTTGTGTACAAAAATGTAATAGGAACGTATTTGCACGGTCCGCTTTTACCCAAAAACCCCAAACTTGCCGATAAAATTATAAAAAATGCCGTTTTAAGAAGATATCCCGATAATTTGGATTTTAGTTTGTGCGAAATAGACGATACAATAGAAAACGAGGCGCATAATTATATTACGGGCAGGTTTGTACAATAAAAGCCGTTGCTTATAAAGGGCAAAAAAGGCTTGACAAACCGATATATTTTGTTTATAATTATATCATAGGCTGTGAAGGCGTGTAAGTAAGCAAAATTGCATTAATTATTTTTAGAGAAAAAGTATCATAGGCTGAAAGTACTTTTATAATTTATTTTGCCGAATTTCAGCGTTGGAGCTTCCCGCAGTAAAGGGTAAATTTTATTTCAATTTATAATATTTGCTTGTTAATCGGGTGCGTGTGCGGCATACGGCACATTTTAAAAGTGCGGAATTAGAATATTCCGAATTAGGGTGGTACCGCGAGCAATCTCGTCCCTTTGTGTGGACGCGGTTGCTTTTTTAGTGTATAAATTTTGGAGGTTATTTTGATGAAAGAAAAAATCGAACAATTAAAAAGTCAGATTGCCGACGAACTGAACGGTGAAAAGGGTCGCGAGGCATTTAAGACAATCAGAGAAAAGTATTTAAGCAAAAAGGCGGGAGAAATACCGCGCCTTATGACAGAACTTAAAAACGTGAGTGCGGACGAACGCCCCAAACTCGGTAAACTTATAAATGAGTTTAAAGGCTGGGCCGAAAAACGTTTTGATGAAGCGGAGGAGGTAATAAAAAAAGATGAGCTTGCAAAGAAAAATGCAGGCGAGGCGGTAGATATTACTATGCCTGCCGTTAAAAACGAAACGGGTTCACTTCATCCCACAACACTTATAAGACAGCAAATGATTGATATATTTACAGGTATGGGATTTGATGTTTTTGAAGGCCCCGAAGTTGAAACCGATTACTATAACTTTACCGCGCTTAATGTGCCGGCAGACCACCCCGCACGTGCGGAGCAGGATACATTTTATATAACGGACGATATTCTTTTGAGAACGCAAACATCGCCGGGGCAAATACGTACTATGGAGGCTAAAAAACCCCCGATAAAAGTTTTAAGCCCCGGACGCGTTTTCCGTTCGGATGATGACGCAACGCATACTCCTATGTTTCATCAAATGGAGGGGCTTGTCGTTGACGAGGGTATATCTCTTTGCGATTTGCACGGAATGCTCGATATGCTTGCAAAAGCGCTTTTCAGCGGCGATACAAAAACACGTTTGCGCCCGTCATATTTTCCGTTTACCGAGCCGAGCGTTGAAATTGACGTTACGTGCTGCGAATGCGGTGGCAAAGGCTGTAAGCTTTGCAAGGGAACAGGTTGGATAGAAGTTCTCGGAGGAGGCATTGTAAACCGTAAGGTTCTTGAAGAATGCGGAATTGACCCCGAAAAATATTCGGGTCTTGCATTTGGTGTGGGTCTTGACCGAATTGCAATGCTTAAATACGGAATTAATAATATTCATATACTGTTTGATAACGATATTCGTACGTTAAAGCAGTTTAAACAGCAGGGGAGGTAATAAATAATGAAAGTACCGTTTAGTTGGTTAAAAGATTATGTTGATATAGAAATTTGTGCGCAGGAACTTCAGGAAAAATTGCTGTCGTGTGGTTTTGAAGTTGAAGAGCTCATATATTTGGGTAGCGAAGTTGATAAAGTTGTAACGGGTAAAATTACAAGCATTAAAAAGCACGAGGATTCGGACCATTTGCAAATATGCAGTGTAAACTGCGGAAGTGTGTACGGCCAGAATATTCAAATTGTTACAGGTGCCGATAATATATTTGAAGGAGCGGTTGTACCTGTTGCGCTTGACGGAGCAAGTTTGCCGGGCGGAGTAAAAATAAAAAAAGGAAAGCTTCGCGGTGTTGTATCGGAAGGTATGATGTGTTCGGGCGAGGAACTCGGTATTAATGATGATTGGTATGAGGGTGCCGACGTATACGGAATACTTATTTTAAAGGAAGGTACGGATGTAGGTGTTGATATAAGAAAGGTTGTGGGTCTTGACGACTATATTTTTGATATAGGAATTACCGCAAACCGCCCCGATTGTCAGTCTGTATTGGGTATAGCGCGTGAGGTTGCGGCAATTTTGGAAAAACCCGTAAAAGAACCGAGTTATGATTACAAAGAGCATAGCGAGGCAAACGACAGTGATATTTCCGTTAAGGTTGAAGCACAGGATTTATGCCCGCGCTACATTGCACATTATGTTAAGGACGTAAAAATAGATAAATCTCCGGCGTGGATAAGAAAACGCCTTGCACTTTGCGGACTTAATTCAATTAGCAATATGGTTGATATTACAAACTTTGTTCTTTTGGAGCTCGGTCAGCCTATGCACGCGTTTGATTTATCTACGCTTGACGGAAAATCAATAGATGTTCGCCGTGCGCATAACGGTGAAAAAATTACCACACTTGATGAAAAAGAATTTAAACTTGACGAAACAAATCTTGTAATATGCGACAGTCAAAAGCCTGTTGCTCTTGCAGGTATTATGGGCGGACTCAACAGCGAGATAAAACCCGAAACAAAAGATGTGGTTTTTGAATCGGCCAAATTTGCACGTGACAGTGTAAGAAAAACTTCGCGTAATTTGGGGCAGTCATCGGATTCGTCGGCAAAGTTTTGCAAAGGTGTGGATGAATATACAACAGGTATGGCAATAAAAAGAGCACTTCACCTTGTGGAGGAGTTTGGCTGCGGTACCATTTCGGCAACACACTTTGATGTTTGGGCAAACGGTAAAATAAACCGTACCGTAATTAAAACAACACCCGATAAAATAAACAGAGTTCTCGGTATAGAGGTAAAATGCGATACAATTTGCAAAATTCTTAAAAATCTTGAATTTGAGGTTGAAGTAAACGGAAATGAACTTACCGTTACCGCTCCGCCGTACCGTGAAGATGTGTTCGGATATGAGGATTTGGCGGAAGAAGTTATACGTATGTACGGGTACGACCATATTGTACCGAGTTATCTTTATACGGCAAAAGTTACAAACGGCGGTTTAAACGAAAAACAAAGACTTGAGCTTAAACTTAAAAATGCAGTTAAAATGCAGGGTGGATTTGAAATTATAAACTACAGTTTTTATTCGCCCGCCGATTTGGATATGCTTCATTTGCCCGATGACGCGCCTGATAGAAACGCAATAAAAATTGCCAACCCCATAAGCGAAAATTATTCGATTATGTGCACGTCGCTTGTGCCCAATATGGTTAATACCATTTTAAAAAACTATAGACGCGGTAATAACGGAGGACGTTTTTTTGAAGTGGCAAATGTATTTAAGGCAGACGAATTGCCGCTTGTAAAACAACCCAATGAAAACAAAACCGTTTGCATAGGCATATACGGTGATAATGAAACATTTTTTACGCTTAAAGGAATGGTTGAAGGCATTGCGGATGATTTTAATATTGAGTTTACTTACGAAAAAGAAGAATATTATAGTAAGTATTTTCTGCACCCCAATGTTTCGGCACGTATAATGTGCGGTGGAGAGCAAATAGGATTTATGGGTCAGCTTGCGCACACGGTGTGTGATGAGCTTGCACTGCAAAAACCCGTATTTGTTGCGCAAATAGATTATACATTGCTTGCAAAACACTTTAATAAATCGTTCAGATATACTCCCATACCGGAATTTCCCGTTGTAAAGCGTGACTTTGCTTTTGTTTGCGATGAAAAAATAACTTGCGGCGAAATAGAAAATGTAATAAAATCAAGCTGCAAGTATGTAACCGATGTTAAATTGTTTGATATATTCAGAGGCAAGCAAATAGGACAGTACAAAAAGAGTATGGCATTTAATGTAACGTTTACACCGCAACATAAAGAGCTCTCGGCAAAGGAAACTGATAAATTTACGGCAGCAATATTAAAACAGCTTGAACAAAAACTTGGAATAACATTGCGATAAACGGAGTGTAATATGTATTTTGTGTACATTGTAAAGTGTTGTGACGAAACTTTATATACGGGGATTGCCAAAAACGTATGTGCCCGTATAAAACAACATTATTATAAACAAGACGGCTGTGCAAAATATACGCGCAGCCGCGGTATAAAAGAGGTTGAGGCGGTATGGCGGTGCGAAGACAGACGTGCCGCCTCAAAACTTGAATATTTTATAAAAAAGCTGAAAAGAAGCGATAAAGAAAAGCTTATAAAATGCAGCGGCAGTTTACCTGCATTAAGCGGTTTGGAAAATGCCGACCAATACAGATTTATAAATAATATCAATCTTAAAATATGTCTTGAAAATGACAGAGTCTGATAGGAGTTATTGTTATGAAATGTGAACGTGTTTACCTTATGGAGAATAATAAAGATGTATATTTGGATACATTTATTCCCGATAAGTTTGAAAACAGGACTGCAAGTGCGGTTCTTGTTATACCCGGAGGAGGATATTCACAGGTATGTTATGACAGAGAGGGCGACCCGATTGCATTGCATTTTGCGGCAAGCGGATTTAATGCGTATGTACTGCATTATTCGGTAGGAGAAAAGGCGCTCTTTCCGCGTCCGTTAATTGAAGCGTCGCTTGCAATGAAATATATAAAAGACAATGCCGAAAAAGACGGAACCGACAAGGACAGAGTATTTGTAAACGGATATTCGGCAGGCGGTCACCTTTGTGTTGCACTTTCGTGTTTATGGCATTTGCCCGAAATATATGACTCTGTTGATATGCCGTACGGATATAACAAGCCGTGCGGAATGTTGCCTATATATCCTGTTGTATCGGGATTGGTAAAGGGAGCGCATTTGGGTTCTTTTTACAATATATTAGGTACGCAAACACCGTCGTTTACCGAACTTGAAAAATATTCGCTCGAAACGTGCATTGATGAAAAATGCTGTCCTGCATTTATTGCGCACGGTGCAAATGATGAAATGGTTTCGGTACGTAACTCACTTGTGCTTGCAAACGCATTGTCGGATTATAATATTCCGTACGAAATGCATATATATCCGGATGCTCTGCACGGATTTGCGCTTGCAAACAAAATTACGGGGTGGGTTGTTCCCGATGCTCAAAATTGGATTTTTGACGCAGTTAAATGGATAAATAAGTTTGATGATTAACGAATATATAAATAATACTGCAAAAGATGGTGAAGCAAAGCAATTTCGTTTTGCTTCACCATCTTTTGGGAACTTAGGAAAATATTTCTTTATGTGGTCTGTGCATTTTGATGCAGCCACTTTTAATTTTAATATTCAGGCTCCGACATAATAATTGCCGCCAAAATATATGCAAGTATTCCTGTGCCGAAACAAGCAACAAGAATAACCCAGCCAAGACGTACAATGGTTGAATCAATATTAAAATATTCGGCAATACCGCCGCATACACCGCAAAGTTTTCTGTCGGTGCGTGATTTATATAATCTTTTCATTTGTAATTTCACCGCCTAATTTTATGTTACAAAAATTATAATACATTATTTGTAATTTGTCAACTTCTGTTTAAAATATATATTGCCAAATTAAGATACGCGGCAAATGTTGTCCAAATAAGGTACGGTATTTGTAAATATGCCGCACATTTGTTTATTTTGCTGAATTTTACAATCATAATAATTATAAGTACCCACATAGCCATAAGCCATATAAACGAAA
>USKN01000050.1 GCA_900555295.1 uncultured Eubacteriales bacterium | reverse complement strand
TGCCTTTAAAACTTCATTAATTTTAAATGCGGTTTTTTTAATAAAATCTATTTCCTCGGCTGTTGCAAGTTTAAGAGCAAGAGCGTGATATGAATTTAAAAGCGGGTCGTGCAAATCATCATTTTTGTACGAAAACTCAATTGTGGGGGCATCAAATACTATACCCTCGTCAACACCGTATTTTTTTGAAAAAGAGCCTGCCGAAATATTTCGTATAATAACTTCAAGCGGTACAATCGAAACTTTTTTTACAATTGTATCTCGGTCGTTTATCTCGCTTACAAAATGAGTAGGCACTCCTTCTTTTTCAAGAATTTGCATTAAATAGTTCGACATTTTGTTGTTTATAACACCCTTACCGCCTATTGTGCCTTTTTTAAGACCGTCAAATGCGGTAGCGTCATCTTTGTACGACACAATAACATAATTTGCGTCGTCTGTTGAATAAACTCTTTTTGCTTTACCCTCGTACATTAATTCTTTCTTTTCCATAACACTTTGTCTCCTATCTTTTTATTAATTTTATTTATTATATGTTTGTTCTATATTTCTGTTTTTTTCAAGTACCTTTGCGGCATCTTCGGCACGCATACGCAACAGCTTTTCCGAAAGTTTTTCGTCCGATACCGCTAAAATCTGTATACATAACAAAGCGGCATTGACAGCTCCGTCTATCGCAACCGTTGCCACAGGTATGCCCGACGGCATTTGAACGGTAGATAAAAGAGCATCAATGCCGTCAAGCGTTGATGATTTTACAGGTATTCCCACAACGGGCAATACGGTGTTTGCAGCAATTGCCCCCGCAAGATGCGCAGCCTTTCCCGCTGCCGCAATTATTGCGCCAAACCCGTTTTGTGCGGCAGTTTCAGCAAATTGCTTTGCCTGCACAGGCGTTCTGTGTGCCGAAAAAACGTGAACTTCGTAAGGCACATCAAATTTATCAAAAGTATCAAAAGCTTTTTTTACAACGTCAAGGTCACTATCCGAACCCATAATAATTCCAACTTTTTTCATTCAATTCTCCTCTTTTCTTTGGTGATATACTCAAAAGGGCGTATCTGACCCGTAAATGCAATTAAATAATCGCATACGGCAGATACGCCCAGACGGTCGGCTAAAACACAAAAAACATTAACTGTTTTTTTCTTTTGTTTTGCTTTCGTTCCTTTGCGGTACTCCGCTTAAACAAAATTTTTTTGTTATAATCCGTCAGTTGCGAAAGCAATTATTACATTTTCCATACAAATTGTAACATACAAATAAAAAAGTGTCAATAACTTGGCAATAGAAAAACAAAAAGTTTTTAAATACTTTTTTAGGTATTTCAAACAAAGCCGTAAAAATTATATTATATCGACGGTGCTTGCACCGCTTGCAAGTCGTTTAACGTTTATTTGCCTGTCAATGCGCCGCTTAAGTGCGTCAACGTGCGATATAATGCCGATTAGCCTGTCGGAGTTTTGCGACAGAGCAATAAGTGTATTTACGGCAAGTCGCAGCGACTCCGAATCAAGAGCGCCAAACCCTTCGTCTACAAACATTGCGTCTATTTTAACATTGCCCGACGATTTTTGTATTTCGTCCGACAAACCGAGTGCAAGAGATAAAGCCGCCATAAACGCTTCGCCTCCCGACAGAGTTTTAACACTGCGCACAGTATTGTTTGTATAGTCGGTTACGTCAAGTTCAAGCCCCGTTTTACTGCGCATATTATATGCCTCTTTTCGGCGCATAAGGCGGTATTTTCCTCCCGTCATAGTGTAAAGTCTTAAGTTTGCCGCATTTATAATCCTGTCAAAATACACAGCCTGAATATATGTTTCAAACGTAATTTTTTCACGTCCGTCAAGGTTGCCCGATACTGCTTTGTACAGCTCGTTTATTTGCATATATTTTTTTTGCAAGTCAAGGTACTGTTTATATTTTAATTTAATTTTTTCAAAGCATTGCCGGTTATTGTCAATATTTGCGCAAAGGGCGGTATACAACTCCGTAAGTTCGCCTTTTTTGTTTTCGTACTCTGCACGCTCGGTTTTTAATTTAACCAAATCGGTTTGCGGTGCGGATTTTAAAATATTTTTGTATTTTTCGCAAGCGGCATTAAGCGCTTCGTATTCTTTTTCGATATCCGCACATTGTCGTCTGTACGTTTCTGTTTCAAGCTCAAGACTTTTCTTTTTGTTTTTCATATTTAAAATGTTGTCTTGCGCCAAATGTAAATTATCATACTCGAGATTTTTTTTAATATCGCATATAACACGTTCAAGCTGTTCGGATTTTGCATACAAACCTGCTTTTACCCCATTTATGGCTGAAATATCTTTTTCGCATTTGTCAATTTGCTGTTTTGAACCCTCAATATAATTTTCAAGTGCCGTTTTTCTCTGCAAAAGCTCGGTTAAGTCATTAAAATGTTTTTGCTCGCCGCTTAAAACACGGAATATGCTGTGTTTAACACTTTCTGCCGCGGCGCTTAACATTTTTGTATCGAAATTGTCGGGGTCAATTTTTTCACCGCTGAAATACTTTTGCATATCTTTAAGCATAGCCGCCGTATTTTGCTTAAGAGCCGTTATTTTACCGTTTTGAACATTTAATTCCTTACTTGCACCGTCAGCTTTTATACGTGCGCTTTCGGCATCGGCTTTTGCCTTGTCAACTTTAGCACGGTCGGGAATATTATTGCACAATTGTGCCGGTTCGGGGTGAGAAAGCGAACCGCACACAGGACATTTTTCACCGTTTTTTAATGTTTCGGCAATAATACCTGCCTGTCCGTCAAAAAACATTTTTTCAATATTGCTGTAATTTTTTACCGCCTGTTCGTATTCGTTTCGGCTGTCAATATATGTTTTTTTCTTTTTTTCACAATCCTTTTCGGCTTTTGCCGTTTCCTCAACGGCATTTTTTATACCGCATACTTTTTCGTATTCCGACTGTATAAAATTTATTTTAACTCGGCTTTTTTCCGCCTCAACATCGGAACTTTTTATGTTTTCATATTCATTTTTGTACTCAAGCAAACTTTTTGCAAGCCGTTCTTTTTTTAAAACTGCGGCATTTAAGCTTTCTTCGTGTTCTTTAATATCATCAATGCACTTGCCGTAATCGTTTTGCAAAGTATTGAGCCGTTCATATTGCGGCAAATACTCCGTACACAGCGTTATTTTTGATATGAGTTTTTTTATTTTATCTTCTTTTTCTTTTATATTTTCCGCATTGCCGCACAGTGTATTATACATCTCTCGGTTTTTTTCAATTGCCTGCTCGCTTTCATACAAATCCTTTTGCATTTTTTCGTGAATTTGCGTTTTGCCTATTTGCAAATCGGTTAAACTTATTTTTTCGTCAATTTCGCTTATTTTTATTTTTGTTTCTTCCAAACGGTTATTGCAATTTTCAATTAGACTTTCAATAAATTCAGATGCCGCATCCATATTATACAGCGCATTGTCTTTAAGCGTATTAAATATTTCGGCATCGTCATCATTTAAACATTTTATACCATCAATATATTGAAGTATGCTTTTTTCACTTTGCTTATATTTTTCTTCTTCATCGGAGCAATCGCATTTAAGACGTTCCTGAATTTTGCTGTAAACAAACGTGTTAAATATTTTCCTGAATATTTCCTCACGCTTTTGTGTATCGGCAAACAAAAGCTTGTAAAAGTCGCCCTGCGCAAGCATAGCAACCGACGAAAACTGAACTCTGTCAAGCCCTATAATTTCAATTATTTTTTTATCAACTTCATTTGCTTTTGTAATGGGCGGCGTTCCGTCGTAAAAATAAAGCTCGGCTCCCGCACTTTCAACAGCCGTTCCCTCTCCCCTTTTTTTGGGACGTACATACTCCGGGTTTCGCTTAACGGTGTATTTTTTTGACTTATACTCAAAATCCATTTCAACGTATGTAGATGTTCCGCTGTCGGCATATTTACTTCTAAACATTGTATTTTTACGGTAGTCGCCGCTCGGCTGACCGTACAAAGCATATGTAATCGCGTCAAAAATTGTGGTTTTTCCCGCTCCCGTATCGCCCGATATTAAATACAGTCCGCCTGTTCCGAGGTTTTCCATATCTATAACCGTTTTGTCGGCATACGGGCCAAATGCGGACATTGTAAGTTTAAGAGGTCTCATTTTTTATTCCCCCCTTACTTCGTCTATAACATTTTTTATGTATTCTTTTTGAAAATCCGTTAAACCTTTTGAACACTGCTCGGCAAAAAAACGTTCAAACATATCATATTCGTCTGTTTTTTCGCTTGTATACTCATACAAATTGTCATAGTTTATATCACTGTTGCACTTGTACTGTACCGTCATTATATTCGGAAATACGGTACGCAGTTTTTCAACAGTATACATTTGCACCTTGTCATCACACAAAACAGCTTTTATGTAATCGTCGGTTTTCGGCATACTTAAAAGCTGTTCAAGTGTTCCGTCAACAATTTTCATATCGTGTACGGGGGTAAGCGGTATAAACTCAATATCTGTTCTTCCCTTTTCCTTTATTTCAACATATGTTACGCTTTTTTTGTGGTTTACCTCCGAAAAAGAATATTTAAGCGGTGTGCCCGAATATCTTATATAATCTGCTCCAGCCCTTTGAGGGCCGTGTAAATGCCCAAGTGCGGCATAGTCAAAACGTTCGTATGCGGTAAAATCCACATTGTCAAGTCCGCCCGCCGAAAGTTCCTCCGACTCACAGGTTTTTGCACCCGTAACAAACTGATGTGAAACAATAATATTTCTCTGCGAAAAATCCACATTCATTTTACCTATTGCAAAATTAACGGCGTCATTGTATGTTGTACCGCTAAAATCGCTGTATATATGTTTTACATCGGCGGGTTTTATAAACGGCAGCATATATACATTTACATATCCGTAACCGTCTTTTATTCTTACGGGGACGGTATTAAAATTTAATTTACCCGATACATATATACCGCTTTTTGAAAATATCTTTGAGCCAAATTCCGTTTTAACACTCGAATCGTGATTTCCGCTTATAATAAATACGCTTACACCGCGATTTGAAATTTGAGTTAAAAAATAATCAAAAAGTTCGCTTGCCTCATCACTCGGTGCAGACTTATCATAAATATCACCGGCTATTATTACAGCGTCGGGGTGCTTTTTGTCTGTTATTTTAAGTATTTCGTCAATAATATATTTTTGGTCGTCTATCATAGAAAAACCGTTTACGCGTTTTCCTATATGCAAATCCGCCAAGTGCAAAAATTTCATACTTTTTCACCTACTTTACAACACTTTCAATTACTTTGAGCGCGTGTTTGGGATTGTTGGATACGCACAAAACAACCGTATTTCCTTTTGCGTATATAACAGGGTTTTTAAGCTTTTCCGTTTCGCTTGGCAAATAGTTTTCAAATGATGTTTTGCGTTTTCCGACGTGTTTTTGCAATTTTTCTTTTAATGTCTGTATATCAGTACCGCCTTTAACATCAACCTCAAAAACCGCCACTTCTTCAGCCGTGGCACCGCTGCTCATATATACCGACGCGTCCGCCAAATCTTTGCATTTTACCGAATAAAGTCCCTCCAACAAGTTTTGGCTTACCTTTGTAAGATTGTCGCTGAATTTAAGCTTTTCAATGATTTTTTGTGCATATTCATCTGTTAAGCATTCTCCATTGCCCGAAAAAGATGAAACGTTTTTTGTTGATTTAACTTCTTCGCGGCCGGCAATATTTACAGTATGTGTTTTAAGGTAATCGAGCCATTTAACGCAGTAATCCGCATTAAGATGCATTCCGTCGGCGCTTATGCCGTCTTTTAAATTTCCGTATTCATCGCACACAATTTCATCTACGGCAACATAAAAACAGTTTTTGTCTATTGCAAGCTTGTTAAGCGCCTTGTTTGCCTCGGCAATATCCGCATTTGATATTTTAAGCTTTTGCGAACGCTCGTAATCGAGAGGCAAAACAGACTGAATATATATAACAATATCAGGGTGGCTTTCGCGCACCGTATCTATAAATGCCGAATATGAATTTATATATCTCGGTAAAAACGCGCCGTTTAATTCCTGGTTAATTCCAAGCATAATATACATCTTGTTCATAGGGTAATTTTTTATAACCGAATATATATCGGTACCGTCCTGCGCCGTGTTTTTTTCTATGTTGTAAAACGACGCTCCCACACGCGCGCAAAATATGCCTCTGTCAATGCCCGAATACATACGCAATTGCTCGGTTAATGAGTCGCCCACAAAAACAGCGTCATTAAAATACGAATTGTCAACAGGCTCCGAATATTCAACATAACCGTAACACATATTGGCATACGGCGATGATTTTGATAAAACTCCGATTTTTGAAACAGAAGTATCCGACGCAAAACTCGACGCACCGTAAAGCATAAGTACATTTGTAAGGTTGCTGCGGAACATATATTCCATAACGTCACCGCTGTAATACCGCATATCTATTATGTGTATTGTTTCGTAATGATTTGCCAAAAACGGAACTATACTGTGCGTGTACGAATCGCCTATAACAGCAATAGATTTTCCGTTTTTGCACGAAGTGTTTACAACTGCAAGCGGATGATTGCCGTCGAGATAATATGTGTATTTGTCTTTTTTATTTAAGTTTTCTTTAAAATACAAACTGTTTCCGCCGGTATTTTCATTGGGAAACTCAACCGTGCAATCAGCATTTCCGCCTTTAAGTGTAAATTTGGTAATTGTATCGCCGTCTATACCGTTAATCATAAATTTAGACCAATTTGTACCGTAAAAATCGGTTGATACCTTTTTTTCGGTAAAATCTTCTCTTGCAAAAGGCGTATATCCCAAAGCGTTTGCAAGTGCATTGTACACAACAAAACTGCCGAGCGCCGTTTGGTGATGGTCGGTTTTGTAGTATATATAATTATCGTTATAGTTGTTTATAATGTCTTTAAGCTTAACCGTATATGCATAACTGTCGGCAAAAGAATTTTCTATACCGTCAAGTTTTTTAATTAATTCTTTGTCCGCCGAGTTTTTAGGCAGTTTATAACTCAATGCCTGATATGCCGACGGTATAATGCACAGCGTAACATTATACGCACCCTTTGATGTAAAATCTTTTACGGCGCGAATGTTTTCGTCCAACACATCTTTGTTGTATTCGGGTTTTGCAATTAAATAACCGCCGTCGCTCAAATATACTCCGTTATTGTCTTTTCTGCCTGTCATAAACTGTATTTTAGCCTTTAGCGACACAAAAAAATCTCTTAATATAAATTGGTCGGCGGTATAATCGTCAAAATCTTTCATAAATGTGCCGTCGGTAATGCTCTTAACGCTCATATTGGGAAATTTGGCAAGATTGCGGTTTTCGTTTGCCGAAAATCCCTGTGACGGATACACAATGTTTACAATGCAAAACACAAAAAACAGTATTGCAAACACAGCCGAAGTTTTAACTTTTATTTTTTTGCCCGAATAAAATAACTTCATAGTAAACCCTTTCTAAAATCTAAAATACAAAAACGGATTGTATGTGGAATTAATAAGATATGCAGTGCACAAAATAATTAATAATACTGAAAATACAATTTTTATATAATCCGATTTTATATACCTTTTGCATATGTTTTTAAACAGCGGAGTACACCCTGCCGCTGCAATAATAAGCAACGAAGCGTTTGATGAAACATTGTACAAAAATTCGCCGTCCGCAAAACCTTTTGCGCCTATGCCTGTCATTTTGAGCAAATAATTAAATGCCGAAGTTAAATTGCCGCTTGCAAAAAACACCCAGCCTATACTTACAGCAAGCAAAGTATATATATATCCTGCCTTCTTGTGATTTTTTAAAAACGTTTTCCATACAAATTTTTCCAAAATCAAAAGCACTCCGTAGTATAATCCCCATATTACAAAATTGCAGCTTGCACCGTGCCACAATCCCGTAAGAAACCATACAACGATTAAATTGATAACCGTTCTTTTTATACCGCCTCTGCTGCCGCCGAGCGGAAAATATACATATTCTTTAAACCACGTTCCGAGAGTAATGTGCCATCTGCGCCAAAATTCGCTGACGCTTGAACTTATATACGGATATTTAAAGTTTTCGGGAAATTTAAAACCCAAAATTTTACCCAACCCTATAGCCATATCCGAATAACCCGAAAAGTCATAGTATATTTGCAAAGTGTATGCCAATACACCAAGCCAAAAAGTCATAACCGAGGCACCCGTCATTGATTTTTGATATGCAAAATTCCAAAGCTCGCCTATATTGTTTGCAATAAGTACTTTTTTGGCAAGACCTATGCAAAATCTCAGAGTACCGTCCGTTATATCTTTTGATTTTACTTTTCTTTTTGATAATTGCTCCTCTATTGAGCTGTAGCGTACTATAGGCCCGGCTATAAGCTGGGGAAACATAGTAACATATGCTGCAAAATCCGTAAAATTGCGTTGTACGCAAACATCGCCTCTGTATACGTCTATAATATATGACATTGTTTGAAATGTGTAAAACGAAATACCTATAGGCAATGCCAAATTAAGTAATTTTATTTTAGCTCCAAACATTGTATTTACCGTTTGTATTGCAAAATCAGCATATTTAAAGAAAAAAAGCATACAAACATTAACGGCAATTCCAAACGCTGCAATTGCCCTTTTTGATTTTAAATATTCACTTTTTTCAATGTATATACCGCAAAAGTAATTAAACACCGTCGAAAAAACCATAAGCAATACGTATACAGGTTCTCCCCAGGCATAAAAAACAAGGCTTGCCGCAAGCAAAACCGCATTTTTATACTTTGACGGTGCAAATATATATATAATAAAAAAAAGCGGTAAAAAATAATATAAAAATGTTATACTCGAAAAAACCATTTAATAACTTCCATTTCTTGTTTTTTGCAGCCTACATTCTTGCAAAAATGCTTACAATACCCTCAAGCGCCGTATGTTCGTCGCTTGTATGTGCAAAAACTTTTACATCGGCAAAATCGTTTGCACTCAAAAAATTGTCACGCAATACGTCCAATACGTGTTCGGTTAAGTTGTTGCCCACCTCCGCAAAAATAAGTACCGTATCGCACCGTTTAAAAGGCGCATAATTTTCCAATGCCGAAACAATATACTCCGACGCGGCTTTTGCGGTAATATCGTCCATATATCCCGATGTAAAAAGATACTTTCCCGTCATATCCGATGCAAGCTCATTTAAGTCAACACGCACAAGCGCCGTGTCATCAGCACACTCCGCAAAAGAGTATATTATTCTGAATACCACATCGCATACATCTTTGTACAAATTGTTTTCAAGGCGTACAATCGCACACTGCGCTGTGTCTATCTGGTCAAGATTAACTGTGGCATTGTAATACGGCTCACCTATTTTTACGGGCATTACTGCAATGCACATACAAGGCTTGTTCATCATTGCAAATGTTTCACACACATTTGCGGCAAGCGAACACTCGTATCTTTCGCTTGCGTCAACCGTAACTATGTTTATGCAATCCGTGTTTTCAAATTCAAACAACTTCATTTTAAGCGAATAATACGAACTGTATTTATCCTCCGTTTGTGCCAAAATTATATCCTCGTCAGAGGCAAGAGCAATAACGTTTTTGATACAGCTGTGTCTGAATTGCACATAATTTGCAACATCTATTCCGAGCTTTCCTATTCCCACCATATTTATATTCAATTCATTATATGCCATATGTCATCGCCTCCTATGATAAATTATATCATTTTTCGACACGTTTGTAAACAGGTATATTTTTTATTTTTTATTTTTTATTTTTTTGTTGAACTTTTTGTGAAATTATGATAACATAAATATACGTTGGGAGGTGCGGGCAGTAACCGATTTATTAGGCAAACGGTACCCGAACACGCATTGCCTAAACACTGCCCATTGATATATGAAACAAATAACCGTTAGAATAGATGAAAAGTTAAATAACAAAACCGTAAAAAGCATTTTAAAAGATAAACTTGCTTTTTCAACCGCGATTATAACCGTTTTAAAAAAATACTCAAACGGGATATTGCTAAACGGCGAAAGAGCAAAAACAAACCAAACGGTAAAACAGGGCGATATACTTACGCTTAATATACACGCGCAAAAAAACGGCACAATAGAACCTGTGCCGCTTAAAATTGATGTGCTGTACGAAGATGAAGATATTATAATAGTAAATAAACCGCCTTTTATGCCCACTCACCCGTCACCGTCACATTACACCGATACGCTTGCAAACGCGCTTATGTATTAC
>USKN01000049.1 GCA_900555295.1 uncultured Eubacteriales bacterium | reverse complement strand
TAATGAATTTAACTTAATAATCAGCGCAAATGCCGATTGTTACAAAAAAATTAAACTTGAAAGGAATGGTAATTGTGAAAAAATTTGTATCTGTTTTAACGGCACTTATGTTAACTGTGTCAGCTTATACCGTTGCAATCCCGTTTTCGGTATATGCGTCAAGTGATTTTGCAGGTGCTGCCGACAGAAGCGCATATTTAAATGCAAGCAAAAATACGCAAATCACATTAAACTTCAATGAGGAAATTGCATCTTCAGATGCAGACTTAAAGACCGCCGTTACTTTAACAAAGGCTGACGGCACTCAGGTTTCCGGTATCGCAAGCAAAGTATCTGCCGATAAAAAATCGGTTTTGGTAAGCATTGCGGGCTGTGACCTTGAAAAAAATACAGAATATACACTTAAAGCTTCGGGAATTAAAGCAATTGACAATACGGTTGCTCCCGATGTAACAGCTAAAGTAAAAACGGGTGCTTTTGCAGATGTGTATGTTTATGAAGATTTTGAAAAATACGATAAAGGTGTAAATTGGGCTGAAAGTGACAGCACTGTTCCGAGCGGTTGGAGAGCTTCGCCGATGTACAGCGGCGCGGGCTTAAGAGAAATTGTAGATAACTATGAAAGTACAAGAATAAGCACAATAGATGCCGCCAAAAATCATACAGGCAATATTACCAATAAAGCGGGCGATACTTTATACACCGGCAGTCTTTTTACAAATATTAATGTAGGTGTTGCAAATGACCCTGCGGGTGATAATAACAATAAAGTATTTGTATATGAAGCCGGAATTACCGATAATGATGACGGTAAATTAAGCTTGGCATTTAACACAAATGTAAATATTGACGCTGCAGGCAAAAAAATTGTACACAGCTATAAAATGTATGTGCCGTCAACAGGTCTTTCGAGAATTTCGAGCAATTGGAACGATGTTAAAGCAAACAATAAACTTGGTTCAATAGGTTCTGCCAATTCACAGTTTAATGATGACGCGGCAAATATTATGTTTAGCGGTGCTGCGGAAAATGCAGAAAGTATAAGCTATATTTATCGTGGTAACAGGAAAATAAACTATAACAATATTTCAACAAATGCTTGGCACGATGTACGCGTGGTTGTTGACAGCGGTAACGTTACAAAAGTAATTATTGACGGTAATGCAACCGATGTTACAACAGCGTATAAAACTGTTACAAAATATCACGGTTTTGTATTTGGTTACGGAGCTGTAAAGGTTGATGATGAAGATGTTCCGTCAGGTAAAATTTATGCCGATGATTTAATATCATACGAGCTTGGCAATTTAACCGCATATGACGGTACAACCGCTGTAAAATCTAAATTTAAACCTGCAAGCGATAAAATTATTGTAAACTTTAATAATGAAGTAACAGCAGATGCTGTAAAAAATGCACTTGTAATTAAAAAAGGTACAGAAACGGTAACGGGTATTACAAATGTTGAATTAACAGATCATAACACAACGGCTGTAATTACACTCCCTGCTGATTTGGAAGCAAACACAGCTTATACAGTTTCGTTTGCGTCAACACTTGCAGATATATACGGACAGGCTTTATCAAACAACACGTTTGGTGTTAATATTACAACAGGTAACATTCCTACAGCGGTTAATTACCTTATAAACGACAGCTTTGACGATATGGCTGCAGGCAATTGGGTTGGTACAGGATATCCGAGTGATAATAATAACAAATGGTTGGTTTACGGCAGAAAAGGCGACGGTTGGGGAGATGCTAAAGACGCTCAACTGTTCTTTACCGGTGATGGGTATAAAGGTAAACTTACAGACGCATACATAGGTATTTCAGCTTCACCCGATTCAACATCAAATAAAGTATTTAAATATAGCTCGGGTTCTGTAAATGCAGACGGTGTTATTGGTTATAGTGTAACAAGAAATATTAACGGCACAAACGGATATGAATTTGATGTTAACAAAAAAATTATTGCAAAATATAAAATATGGCTTGATAACAACGAGGCTAACGATTTGGCAAAAGTTTTGAGTAAAAACGGTCAAGGAAACGAAAGCTTGCCGGGTATAAGTACTTATGCATTCGGATACAACAGAGCTGCCGCACGTACTTCTGTTAATGCTGATAATGATGGCAATGTTATGCTTACATACAATAAGAGCACAACAGGTGCGGTAATCAGTAAAGGGCAGTGGCACGAAATTGCATACGTTGTAAACCCTGTTGCATCCAATCCTTCAAATACAGATTCTAATAATAGACCTAAAAATACATATAGTATATATATTGACGGTAAACCGGTTGCCACAGATATTGTAAACAACTTTGCATATAGTGACGGTGGTAAATACCCCGGCGGTATGGCAGACCAAAACAATGTTGACGGTAAACGCATTTACGGATTTAACTTTGCTGTTTATCCAAAATCGGGAGCTACAGCAAACGGTACTATGTACATTGACGATATGCAAATGCTCCAGCCGAATGCATTTAAAGTATTAACAGTATTAAACGGAAGCACACTTTCTACAGCAAATCCCGTTGTGCTTGACTTTGCAACTCCTGTTTCGGCAACACAGTATAACAGCGCAACACAAGAAACAGAAAGCTTTGGCAGCAGATACTTTACTGTTGTAAAAGCAGATGACAATACTGTTATGGGTAACCCCAATGCTACACTTTTGGCAGACGGATACAGCGTATCGCTTGATTTGTCGGAGCTTAACCTTGTAAAAGGTGTAACGTATAAAGTTGTTGTAAGCAATGAGCTTAAAGACGAGTTCTATCAGGGTTATACGGCAGGCGATGAAAATTTAACATTTGTACCGTCAAACGCTACAAACGTTTATCTTTCAAACGAGCCTACAGTTACGGTAAATGCATCGGGTGTTTCGGCAACAATTAAAATTACAAACCCGACGGAAGAGAACAAACCCGTTTGGTATGCTCTTGCGGTATACGGCGATTACAAAGAACTTATAGGAATTGCTATTCCCAATAATAACGAATCGTTTACATTAAATGCAGGTGCTACAAGTGACGATATTCCATTAAATATTGCGGGCGACTTTAGCACAAAAGCTAAAAAAGTAAAACTCTTTATTTGGGACAGCTGTGAAAATATGGACGCATACGGTCCTGCGGACACTTTGTGGACAAAATAAAACCAAATAATGCATAATAAAACAAAATAATTATATGACCGAACTTGAACTCTTTTGAGTTCGGGTTCGGTCATATTGAACTTTATAAAACAAATAAATATAGATGATTTAAATTGTAAAACAGGTAAAAATAAGCATTTCTTAAAACAAAAACACAAATTTACATACGGAGGTACGATAATGAAACGTTTTTTAAGTGCGTTAACGGCAAGTATAATGCTTTTAACATCTGTGCCGTATACTGCGGTATATGCAGATGACGTTGAATATCTTAATAAATCGGACGATTTTGAAAGCTATTCAATAGGTGACAATTGGAAAACATCAACGCCGTCGGGTTGGAAAATAGTGACAAACGGCGATACGGCAACTGCCCAAACCATAATTGCGCAAGACCCCGAAAATGCCGATAATAAGGTGTTAATGATTAAGGGTGTGGATAAGCAAAAAGCAAACGGCAACAATTATGACAGAGTAATATTTATGACCAAAAACGGGGCAATTCACACACCCACGGCAGACAAAAAACTTGTTATGAGTATGAAATACTATATTGACGGTTCATCTGTATCGGGACTTCCCGTATCAGACTCAAACGGACGTGACAGAAACGTTTTGTGCGGTATAGCCAATAACTCTAAAGGCGGCACATATACCGTGTCTAACGTAAGACGTAAATCAAAAGATGATGAATCGGTAGTTATGTACTCACGTATGGGTAAAGCATCTACAGATTATTTTGGCGCCAGCGATACCGCGCTTTTAACCGATAAGTGGTTTGAGGCGGCGGTTGTGCTTGAATTTGACGAAAACGGCAATGCGTATTACAAAAGATACATTGACGGTACACCCGTAACGGTTTCGCTTTCGGGCGGCGCCACTTCCGATAAAATATATGCCGCATCATATGACGGCACGGCGGGTTCGTCGGTTATTACAAACGCATATGGATTAATCAATTCAGTTGTAACGGAGGAATGGGCAAACGACGGAACTGCGCCCACAGTATATATTGATGATGTAAAAATGTTTGAAGTTGACGCATTCGATACGGGATTTACAGTGCAAAACAATACATCGAACGATATATTAAACGATTTTGATATTGATGAAAACACAATTAATATTGAATTTTCGAGTGCGGTAAACACAAACACATTAAACGGTAATGTGTATGTTACCGATGGCGAAAACAAATATAACGCAGCAAATATTGTATGCGATGACGGTATTAATGCCGAAATATCTCTTGCAAACATTACACAAATAAAACCCGGAAATACATATACTTTGGTAATAGATAAAAATATTGTAAATACCGATTATGTATCTATGGGTGATGATTTTACGGTACAATTTACAACAATGGAAAAATACAACCCCGACCCCACTCCGGTTGACCCAAGCGGGTACAAGGTTGTTAATACTTTAATAGATAATAACATAGAACAATACAACATAGGCGACAATTGGCTTTTAAACAAACCGGACGAGTTTCACATTCGCCAAAGTGGAAATTTATCGGACGCCGAAGTATCGGTTGCCGAGGACCCTGTAAACCCCGATAACAAATGTGTAAAAATCACACCGGGACATACGGGTGCTAAAAACGGCGAAAGTATGCTTTTAATGGCAAAAACGGATTGGAGCAAACAAAAAACCCCCAATGCGCAAAAGCTTATAGTTAAGTCGAGAATGTATATTGAGCCGCAGGCTGTTAATAATTTGCCGTCGGGCGATGAGTCGGGACGTGACAGCTCATCCATTAATGGTGTATCGGTAAACGGTGGCGGAACCGAAACTTTTACCGTGTCAACATTCAGACGTGTTTCGGAACAGGGAAACAATAAAGTTCAAACATATTCAAGAACAGGTAATTCGCAGGCGGAATGGTATGCCGATAAATTTTCGGATTTGCCTGTGGGACAATGGTTTGAAACGGTACACGTTGTAGATGTGTCGGATAACGGCGAAGGTGCGGCATTCCCCACACATTGGTACAAAAAATATATTGACGGCGAGCCTGTGGTGCTTACATATAACAAACAGGACGGCAAACCTCAAACAACCGATTTTAACAGAAACACCTATGCCGGTGTTCCTTTTAAATCGGGTTATATAGAAAACTTTTACGGCATAGTAAACCAAGTTGCGGTTGCGCCCAATGCGGCAGAAGCTCCCGTAATATACGTAGACGATATGTATGCGGCGGTTATTGAAAAGTACGATGCGTCTGTTGTATCGGGCGTTGAAAATATTGATGTAAACAATACAATAGACATTGAGTTCCCCACGGAGTTTAACGATACAAATGCACAGCTTGTAAAAAAAGCAATTTCACTTGAAAAAGTTACGCTTGACGAAAACGGAGAAGTAGCTCAAACATTGCCCGTATACGGCAATATTACGGTGAATACCGACAATAACAAAACATTCATCATTAAGGTTGACGCGGGACTTGAGTACAACACATACTATAATGTAGTAATTAATCCCGAAAATGCAATAAGCAAACCGTACTCGATTGTTGATAAATTTTATCAGGCAGTATCGGGTCAAAAGATTTTAATAAATACCAAAAAGGCACAAACTGCATACATTGACGAAAAAAGCGGTGTACTTAATTTAAACGGTGCAGCCGATATTGGCGGAGCCGATAAAATTAATTATAAAATGAAACTTATAAATCCGTCGTATACCAAAAGTGCGATAATTGCGGCAGTTGCGATTTACGGCGAAAATGAAAAGCTTTTAAAAATACAGGATAAGCCCGGAACAAAAAGCGCTATGGGTGTTGCATACCCCGAGTTTGAAATTGACGGACTTGGCAAAAAAGCCAAAAAAGCGGCGCTCCTTTTATTTGGACAAACAGATGACGGCACAATGAGCGGTGCGCTCCAGCTGCCGGATATATTACAGTAATATTAAAGAAAGGAAATGTGCATTTTATGAAAAAATTATTATGTATATTAGCGTGTACCGCAGGTTTTACAATGCTTGCAAACAGTGTTGGCTTTGCCGCCGACGCATCGGATATCGATATTAAAGTAAGCGACGCGTCAAAAGGTATTGTAACGGTAAGCGGTATATCAAATAACAAAGAGCTTAACAGCAATGTAAGCGTAATTGTTGTAGACGGAGAACACACACTTGCCGATTACGGCAAATATACAGTAGGCGCTGCAGTTACGGCAGGCGAGTACGGTACGGGCGCTTATTCGGCGCAAATAGGAATGAGCGGACTTGAAAGCGGAGTTTACAAATTTTATATAACCGACTCAAACGGTACGTACGAAAAAGAATTTAATTATGTATCGCAATTCGATGTGATATCGGCAATTGACGATATAGTAAGCGGCATAACGGCAAAAGGAAGTCTTTTTAACGCTGTAATCGAAATAAACAACGGTCTTGGCGCAGATTTAAAACTTTTTACTGATACACGCACAAAAAACATTTTTGAAAAACGTGTTGACGAAAACCGTAAAAATATTAATACAGCGACGGACGACCTTAAAATTACATCTCTTATAAAAATTATTGACAATATTAACGACGAAATTGAGTATTTAAATAAAATTAAGAATGCCAAAATATGGAACGATGTTAAAGTACTTTTGGCAGATACAACATATACAAAAGCCGACTTAACATCATTTAACAATTTAAACGGCGAAAAACAAGCCGCGGTTTGTACGGCAATTATGGGCATAGATGTTGCCGACGCGGACGCATTGAGAGAACTTTTGTATGCACAGGTAAGCGCAAACCCAAATGATGACGGCGGCAAAAAAGGCGGCAGTAAATCATCGGGCGGCATAAAAGGTGTTAGCGGCGATAACGGTTATGTAAGTCCTGCTCCGGGAAATACCGACAAAAAATATGTGTTTGGCGATATAGCCGATGTTGATTGGGCGTCGGACGCTATAACAGCACTTTATTTAAAGGGTATTGTAAACGGTGACGGCAACGGATCATTTAACCCCAACGGTTTGGTTACAAGAGAACAGTTTGCCAAAATGCTTGTAATATCGCTCGGTATAGAAACCGACGGTGCGGTATGTAATTTTGCCGACGCGCAAAATGGCTGGTACACACCGTACATTGCGGCGGCCAGCAAATGCGGCATTATAAACGGAACAGGCAACAATATGTTTGGTACGGGCGAAAACATTACGCGTGAGGATATGGCGGTAATGGTATACAATGCATTTTTGTACAAAGAGTATGCTCTTTCAACCGACAGAAGTGATTTTAAAGATTTTGCAAACGTATCGGACTATGCATCTGACGCTGTTAAAAAACTTGCGGGCGAGGGAGTTTTAAACGGCTCGGACGACGGAAACTTTTTACCCAACGATAACACAACAAGAGCCGAAGCGGCGGTTGTAATAAACACAATTATGGGGAGGTTGGCATAATGAACAAAAAAATAATATCCGTAGCCGTTACGGCGGCAATGGCACTTCAGCTTGGTACAGCGTTTGCGGACGTGTCGTATGACAAAATTCCCGAATTTTTAAATTCGGCTCAAATACTTACAAGTACCGATAATTTGGCAACAGATACAAATGTAACAAGGGGCGAATTTGCAATTTATGCCGTAAGAATGCTTGGTATGAGCGATACGGTAAACATTGCGCCTAACGGTATATTTGCCGATGTTACAAAAGACCGTGCGGATTTTAACGCAATTAATATGCTTTATTGCTTGGGATTTGTAAACGGAACCGACGATTATTGCTTTGAACCCGACAGAGATGTTACAGTAGGCGAGGTATCAAAAATACTTGTAAATGTAATGGGATATTCAAACCGTGTGGTGAACGGTGACTATATGGCGGTACTTGGCAAAAACAAAATATTTAAAAATGTTAATGTAAATGATGACGGCACAATAAACGGCGAAAATATGCAAATTGTTTTATACAATCTTGCAGAATTTAATCTTAATACCGACAACGTATGGGATATGACGATTGACGGTAAGAAAAACAAACTGTTTATGACCGAAAGACTCGGCATTTACAAAACCGACGGTGTGGTAACCGATGACGGTATATCTTCGCTTTACGGCGAAACTCAAACACAGCCGGGACGTATAATAATAGACGGTGTTGAGTACTTCGACTTAACTCAAACAGCCAACCTTTTGGGTACATATGTTGAGATTTATTATAAAGAAGAAGGCTCAAGAAACAATATAATATATATTAACACCGATGATGGGATAGGAGATATAACTCAAATAGACGCTGAAGATATTATAAGATACACAGGCAACGGCTACACGTATTACGACGAAAACGAAAAAGAGCACAGTGTATATTTCGGCAAAGATTTTAAACTTATATACAACAATGTATATTATCATTCGGACGAGGCTCTTACCGAGGCGGAGTTTAACAAACTTATGACTCCCGAAAACGGATATGTAAGAGTAATTAAAAGTGCCGACGGAAAAGGCGATACCGTAATTGTAAAAAACTATAAAACGGTTATAACCGGTTCGGTTGACTCCGAAAACAAAATTATCACAAACAAAGTACCCGTTAAAATGAAAAATGCGGCGGGTGAAGAGTACTATGCGTACGAAAAGTACGATTTATCAAAAGCCGACAATATTTCGGTTAAAAATGCAAACGGCAGTGATATGAAATTATCGTCGATTATACAGGACAATGTTGCCGAAATTGCCGTAAGCCTTGACGAAAAATATGCCGATGTTATTGTATGCACCAATTCGGTAAGCGGTACAATTAATGAAATAAGAGATGACATATACACTGTTGGCGACAAAGAATATGATTTATCGGATTTTGCAAAGGCATATATCGCTTACAGAAAATCCGTAAACAAAAACATACCCGCAGCAGGCGATGCAGGCACATTCTCTTTAAACCGCAAAGGCGAAATTGCATACTTTAAAACAAACGGCGGTGACGGTATGCGCTTTGCATACTTATACGCGGTGGGCGACGAAAACAGTGCAATGTCAAACAAAGTAAAGCTTAAACTTGTACTCGATAACAAAGAAATAAAAGAAAGCTTTGTTGCCGATACCGTTAAACTTGACGGTGTTAAACAAACATCGGGCAGTGTAATTAAAAACAAGCTTTGCGGCGGCGACGGCACAGATTTCCGCGGTAAAATTATACGTGTAAAATACAATGCAAACGACGAAATAAACTTTATAGACACACCGTACTACACGGCGGACGGAAACCCCAATGCAAAGTACGAAACCGACGACAGCTTACATATTATAAGCAGTATCGGCGAAGCGCAAAGGAGCTGGTTTTCAAACAGCGCAAGCTCCATAAACTCAAAAATTCTTTTTGATGTGGACACAGCATTATTTGTAGTTCCCACAAAAGATACCGACGCAAAACAAATTCTTGTATCAGATTTTCAGTCGGGTTACAACAACACAGCTTGGAGATATCCCACAGCATATGCGGTTGAAGATAATTCTATGATGGCAGATGTTGTTGTGTTTACGGTAGGATATTCGGGTACTGATGTAAACGACAGCGATACTTCAGAATCTTGCCGTCCGTATATTGTAAAATCGGTTGAAAATGTACTTGACGAGTTTGGCGACGAAGTTGTAAAATTTACATTTACACAGGGTACGGGCGATGTAATAAAATACGGCAAAGATACCGGCTGTGTTGAATACACACATACCAACGGCATCGTATATACAGTATCGGAGGGCGATATTGTACAGTTTGGGTCGGATAAAGACGGTAAAATAGACAAAGGAAACATAAGAATTTTTTATGACTATGAAACCAAAGAACATCTTATGACAAAAGTGGTTACGGATTCGTCGGACAGACCCAACAAAAGAGCGGTTGAGGTATATACGGGTTATATAAACAGAATAAGCCCCAAAGGTTTTGAGCTTGCGCTTAAAGACCCGTCGACAAACACTTTGAGCGAAGATGACAAACTTTTGTTTTCTATGACAACGCCAAACATTCTTATATACGACAAGGGTGCGCGCGTTAAACTCCAAAACGGAAAAAGCGCTGATTTGATAGACTACGAAACAGGCGGAAATTCGGCGTCCAAAGTTGCTGTTTATACATCAAGCGGCATTATGCAATTTATATTAATTTACAAATAAATTTAACAAAATAGGGGGTGGTTGACTGTGAAAAACACTCATAAAATAAAAGCGGCGGCTATAGGCTTAATTTGTGCCGCAATATCGGTAAATGTATCCGCATTTGCCGACAGCGGAGCGGATTTTGGCAAATCGGCGGACGGCACGGT
>USKN01000048.1 GCA_900555295.1 uncultured Eubacteriales bacterium | reverse complement strand
AGCTTTTGTCTTGTTTTTCGTGTTCCTTATCTTTAATTGTATTATAGCGGGACTTCTTCCGTTTGTCAATACTTATTTTTAATTTATTTTTAAATTATATTTTTTTCCAAGAAACATAAATTCAGCTTCAGCAACTCCCATATTATCCGGCAAACAAGGTGAAAATTCAATACCGTCAAGACAAGGTTGAATTCCAAACATCCATTCATAAACACCCCTCATTGCCATTGCAACACTTCCCGTCAAAAAGCACATTAATCCCCTATGATCAAATCCGGGAAGTTTCTGCCAACAGTTTACTATAGCGTATGGCGGTGTTAACGCAACCTCTGTAGGATGCTTATCGGTATCATAAGGCATAAGCCATTTTAAAACATCAAACAGCTTATTTCCATCCCCTGCAACAGCAAGTGCACGAGCAAGAAAACCTTGTGAACCGTGATTGTATACGTTGCCGTTTTCACCGAGATATGGGGGAACATCTCCGCTTGCAATCCTGCCGACATTTGCAATGGGTTTCCCGCCAAGATATGGCAAAAACAAACTATATCCCTTATCGGTTTTAAGATTTTCGCATACAGACAGAACCTTCTTTGTTTGCTCATTATTCGCCACACCTGAAATTATTGCATAATAATTTGAAACTCCGTATATACGTTTCAATCCATCCGGATCATTATCCGAGAATATCCATTTTCCATCATCATTGTATAACCCGTTGTAATACCCGTCTTTATTGTATGCATAATGATTTATGGCAGCTTTTAAGTCATTGGCGCAACGTTCATAATACTCTATGTTTCCATTTATATTTGTATGCCTTATAATATCGGAAAAATACATAAGTGCCATAACAACCTGTTCACTTACGGTTACACTTTCGCCTCTGCCCTTTACACCGGCTCCGTTTACAGCATCCAGCCAATCGCCGCCGTATATTTTACACAATCCGTGTTCTCCCATATTTTTGGCTTCAATATAAAATTCAACTGCTCTCTTTAAATGTTCAAAAACAGAAGACTTTTCATCGCTGTCCAACCATTCAACATACTTGTCCAATATTTCATAATCACGGGTATGAGCAAGATATTTCCACATAAATTCTACAAAAAAAGCTCCCCCGTCAACGTGTGTACGCAAATCATGCTTTCCGTGTTTTCCGTTTGCAGAATACTGCCTTGGAAACCAACCGTCCGTGCGTTGACATTCTAACATTGTCATAATAATATTACGGCAAGGTTCGGCAGCAAGATACAAAAGCGCCGTATAGTCCTGGGCCGAATCTCTGGATCCTCTCATTCCGGTTGGCCAACCGCGATCAAGAGATGAAACCCATTTCATTTGAATAGGTATCCAATAATTTGCATAATAATCAAACATCTCATCGCCGCTTTTTATGCGATTGACGCTGAAAAGTTTTTCTATTTCATTTTTTCGTTCTGTTTTTTTGTCATTATAAAAATCATAATTAAGATATTTTTCACATTCAGAAACATCATCAAGCGTTAAGACCTGTATAAAAGATTTATCCTCGCCGGCGGCAAGCATCATATTATATTTTAATGCATACACCGGTGCATATCCATATATTCTGCTTTCTTCCGAAAAATTATGTTCCGGATTGTTTATATCTCCGTTTCCGATATATCTTTCAAGACTCACCTCGTGTGCATTCGCAAATTTGGCATCGGATATAAAATTAACGCATCTGCGCTTGTTTGAATTAAGTTCCGCACTCAAAAGTTTTGTGTTAAAATGTGCATACTTTTCATTTGTAAAATTTGTGTCAAGATACCAATCATACTTGTCCCAAGGTGCAATTACCGCATCGTTTAAATATGGTACCAAATGAGAAAATGCCTGCAAATCAACCAAGGTTTCGGAAATATTTTTAAAACTGCATTTGCAAACAATCGTTGTACCTTTAGACGGGATAAAATATTCCGTTACGCACCGTATACCGTTATATTCAAAGGTGTACCTTGCAATTTCGGGCAAAAATTCAATTTTGCACTTTTTTGGATTAACTTCAAAATCCATATTATTTGGTCTGAAAAAAGTTGAATATTTATCTTTTGTATCAGACGCTTTTATAAAAGTCTGCCAAACTGAATATTTTTGATGTTGTTCTCTCTTAAAAAGCATAATACCGCCCGGCGGATTGGCCTGAGCATAAACAGGTCCGTATTGGTCTACTTTTAATAAAATATCTCCATTTTCATAAATATATTCCCACGGAGTTTTCATTTCTAAAGAGTTAATCTCATAACCCGCTGTGTTTTTCACAAAATTCCCGTACATAAAAATTAGTCCACTTCCTTTTTGTCAATAAAAATTGAATACTCATTTATAATATGTTGTATTTTTTCATATATCAAATAAATATATTGAAAATTTAACATATATTTATTATATTAAAAAAAATATGCCGTGTCAACATATTTAAATATATTTAAATATATTTAAACCTTTTTAAATCTTTTTATAACAAACTAATTATTAACCATTTTAATTTACTGTGAATACAATAACAGTATATGGAGGTGCGTGTATGTTATTCAAAAAAATTCTTCAAAAAATATACGGTTGCTGTATACTCGGATTTGTTTTGGGAGCAATGTTTTCTATTTTTCTGCCGCCTCTTATAATAGCGGTTATAGAGGGTATTATGCTTATAATTTTATGCTTTTGCGTATATTTTTGCTGAAAAAAATAAAAAAAGCCGCAAACGGCATATACGTACATATTTATTTTTTGGCGGCGGAAAGGATATGATTTGTATGAAAATAGTTATTGTAAAAGCGCCCAAATTTATGCGGCGGATTTTAAAAAGCATTTTTCACATCACGTAAAGTTTTCAAACGTCAAAAAATGCGGTAAAGTATATTCTTTGCCGCATTTTTTGTATTATACCGTATTTTTTTAATCGGTTAAATATTCTTTTAAATATTTCATAGCTTCAACATATCCGTCAAAGCCCAATCCCTTGTATGTTTTTATACACGCCTTTGATACATACGATATTTGTCTGAAATCTTCTCTGCTGTCCACATCGGATATATGAACCTCAACAGCAGGTATATTTACCGCTTTAAGCGCGTCCAAAATTGCAACGCTTGTATGTGTATATGCGGCGGGGTTAATTACAATTCCGTCAAACACCTGGTATGCCGACTGAATTTTATCAACAATGTCGCCCTCGTGATTTGACTGATATATTTCAACATCAACATTAATATTTAAAGCCGCGCCGTATATTACCTTTTCAAGATGCGCATACGTTTTGCTTCCGTAAATATCGGGTTCGCGAATGCCGAGCATATTAAGATTGGGTCCGTTTATTACAAGAATTTTATTTTTTTTCACAGTACCGCCTCCGTTATTTTATTAACTGCGTCAAAAACAGCGCCGTTATTGCTTACCGCCGCATCTGCAAAATCCGCATACATTTTTTTCCGTTGTTTATACAGTATTTCAACGCCGAATTTTTCCGACAGCGGTCTGTTTTCGTCGGTAAGCAAACCAATATCGCGCTCTACCCACACAATAACACCGTTTTGATGCAATATATCATAATTTTGTTTTTGTGTTACACAGCCTCCGCCCGTTGATATTACCAAACCGGATTTTTTGCAAATCCGGGACAAAACCTCCGTTTCGATTTTTCTGAAACCGTCTTCGCCCGACTCGTCAAAAATTTGACGTATGCTCTTTTTTGCAAAAATTTCTATTTGTTCATCGCAATCCGCAAATTCTCTGTTGCATTGCTGTGCAATTATTTTACCAATTGACGATTTGCCGCAGCCCGGCATACCTATAAGTATAATATTGCGCATTTTTTTTGCCATAGAGTCGGTTATTTTATCTATTACGTCATTATCCGCAACACTGCCGGTAAATATCTCATATGCCTGTTTTGCCTGTGCAACAAGCATTGAAAGACCGTTTATGCAAGGTATTTTTAATTTTTCGGCATCAAGCAATAATTTTGTACGCGACGGATTGTAAATAATATCCGCCACACCCTCCAAATTTGGAAAAAGCGTTATATCAACAGGGCTTACCCCAACATTGGGATACATTCCCACAGGAGTGGAGTTTACTATTATTTCGGCATCGGCGTGCAAATTTAAATTACCGTAATTATTCTCGCCGCCGCGCGATATAATAATAACTTCACGCGCCCCCATATCTTTTAAGCATACACGCAGTGTTTGCGACGCTCCGCCGCTGCCCAAAAGCAATACTTTTTTGCCGTTGACGTCAATTCCGCCTTTGTTCATCATATACATAAAGCCGTAATAATCGGTATTATAGCCCTGCATTTTTCTGTCTTTTACCAATATTGTGTTTACACTTCCTGTTTTTTTTGCCGTATCCGACAATGTATCGCAATATTTAATAACATCTTTTTTGTACGGTATTGTTACATTCATTCCGTCAAGCGGAAAGTTTTTCATAAACCAATCAAGCTCGTCCTCGTTTTTTTCGTATAACTTATATTCATAATCTGCCAAATACGAATGAATTTCGCACGAATAACTGTGCCCGAGCTTTTTTCCCAAAAGCCCGAATTTATTCATCTTACAACCTCCGAATAACTGCCGAGATATTTAAATTCTTCGCACACCTCGTCAAGTTCGCAAATAAGCTGTACAAACTCATCGGAATAAACCGACGTTTGAAAATCAAAATAAAAAATAAATTCAAAATCGCGATCGGGCATAGGTCGGCTTTCAAGTTTAATTAAGTCTATTCCCAAAGTGTTAAATCTTGATAAAACTTTGTAAAGCGAACCCGGTTTATGCGGCAAAATAAGCATAATACTTGTTCTGTCGGCGCCCGGATATATTTCGGGCTTTTTGGATATGCAAATAAATCTTGTGTAATTGTTACCTTTGTCCTGCACATTGCTGTCGAGGCATTTTAAACCGTAAAGTTCGGCACAGTTGTATGATGAAAGCGCCGCAATGTCGCGTCTGTCGCTTTCGGCAACCATACGTGCTGCCGCAGCCGTATTTTCACAGCAGGTAATTTTAACACCTTCAAATTTTTTAAGGTATTCTTCACATTGGTTTATTGCCTGTTCGTGAGAGAATATCTCTTTAATATCTGATATTTTTGTACCCTCTTTAACAAGCAAATTATGGTCAATTTTAATTCTTACACTGCGTACAATATTAAAATTATGCGATACCATTAAATCATAAACCTGTTTTACAGAGCCTGCCGTGCTGTTTTCTATGGGAATAATTCCGTAATCACACAAACCGCTGCCTATAGCCGAAAATACACCCTCAAAGCTGTTCATATACATAATTGACGGAAGTTTAAAAATCCTCTCACACGCAATTTGCGAATACGCACCCTCTACTCCCTGGCACGCAACGTTTGCCTTTTCGGGGAAAAGTTTCGGTGTATTGTCAATAGCACTTTTTATTTGTGAATAAAGTTCCGAATTATGAGCAATTAATTTTTTTTGATAAGAACGGCTGATATCAAAAATCATAGAATACAAAACTTTCATATATTCCTGCATATCTTCCCTCGATTTATCGGTAATATCGGCAAGTTTTTCACGCTCACGCTTTGAATTTAAAACAGGCAGATTATTTTGCTTTTTGTACTCGGCTATCTCGGCCGCAACGTCCATTCTTTGTTCAATAAGTTTTACTATACCATCATCAATCTCATCAATTTTTAATCTTAATTCTTCTAAATTCATTTTGACTCACCTCATTAATTATTTTTTAAACTTGTGTTATTGTTTGATATATATAAGTCGTATATTGCTATTGCACACGCCGCCTCAACACACGGCACGGCTCTTATTGCAATGCAGGGGTCGTGGCGCCCTTTAATTATTAGTTTTTCGCTTTTGTTTTTTGAAAAACTTATGCTGTTTTGCTCAATGCCGACAGAGGGGGTGGGTTTAATTGCCGTGTTAAACACTATGGGCATGGAAGATGTTATTCCACCGAGTATTCCGCCGTGATTGTTTGTACGGGTCTTAACTTTTCCGTCCTGCATATAAAACTCATCGTTGTTTTCGCTTCCGCGCATTTTGGCACATTCAAAACCGTTGCCGAACTCAATGCCTTTCACCGCCGGTATGGCAAACACCGCCTGCGATATTTTGTTTTCCACACCGTCAAACATAGGCTCGCCTATACCTACAGGCATACCCGTTACGGTGCATTTTATTATACCTCCTACGCTGTCGCCGTCGGCACGTGCCTTTTCTATTTCGGCAAGCATATCCTCCGTACTTGTGTCAACTCCGCCTATCGATGAAATTTCGGCGTTAATTAAAATGCCCTCTTTTTCAAGTATTTGAAGGCATATTCCGCCCGCAATGCACAGCGGTGCGGTAAGCCTGCCCGAAAAGTGACCGCCGCCCCTTACATCCTGATTGCCTCCGTATTTTATATGCGCCGTAAAGTCTGCGTGCGACGGGCGCGGAATATCGCATATGTTTTTATAATCACCCGAACGCGTATCTTTGTTGTATATAACGGCTGTAAGCGGCGCACCGCACGTAATACCGTCAACCAGACCGCACAAAAAATGCGGCTCGTCGGTTTCCTTTCGGAGGGTTGTATATTTGCTTTGTCCCGGAGCGCGCCGAGCCATAAACCTTTTCAGTTTATCCGTATCTATTTTTATTCCGGCAGGCAATCCGTCTATAGTAACGCCTATAGCTTCCGAATGTGACTGCCCCCATAAAGAAATTTTAATGTTAGTTCCGTAAGTGCTTGACATTTACATAATCACTCCTCAACCGTTTTTGTTATTTTTCCGCCCATACGCACATAATCGTTCCAAAATGTGGGGTACGATTTATTAACCGCCTGCGCGCCGATTATTTTTATATCGTTTTTGCACGCACTTGCCATTATCGCCGCCGTCATAACAATTCTGTGGTCGCCGCATCCGTCAACCGTACCGCCCGTTAAACCTTTTTCTCCGAGTCCGTTTATTTCAAATCCGTCATCATTAAGTTTTATATCCGCACCTATGTTTGTAAGCATATCGTATACCGCTTTAAGCCGATCGCTCTCTTTAAACTTTAACCGTGACGCTCCGTATATATGCGTATTCCCGTCCGATACCGCCGCAACGCCTGCAATTACGGGAATTAAATCGGGTATTTCGCTTCCGTCTACCTCGCACGAGTTTAATTTATCTGCCGAAACGGTATACAGTCCGTTGCTTTCGGTTATATTACAACCGTAATTTTTAAGCTGTTCCGTTATATATTTATCGCCCTGCGGTGAGCTTGGGTTTAATCCGTCAACCGATATTTTTGTTCTGCCCGCCGCTGCGGCACACAGCCAAAATGCCGAATTTGACCAATCACCTTCAACAAATGCTTCGTTTGGCGATACAAAATTGCCATTGCCCGTTATTTCAAATTCATTTTGTTCGGCTGCGATTTGTACCCCAAACATACGTACGGCAAGTCTTGTCATTTCAATATATTTTGCCGATTCCGACTTGCCTGTAATACAAATTTTGCTTTTTCCGCTTAAAAGAGGAAGTGCAAACATAAGTCCGCTTATAAACTGCGATGACACCCCTCCGTCTATGGTGTATGCACCGCTTTTAATTTTTCCGCTGCAATACAGTTTATCTCCTTGCTTTTTTAAAACCATTCCGTGTCTTTCAAGTTCCTCCCAAAGTGGTGAAAGAGGCCTGTCGGGGAGTCTGCCGTGCATTGTAAATACCGTATCGCGCCCAAGCGCCCCTGCAACGGGAATTAAAAATCTTAATGTAGAACCGCTTTCGCCGCAGTCGGCATATACCGCCGAATTACAGTCTTTTTTTATCGGTGTCACAATATACGTATCGTCTTTATAGGTTATATCCGACCCAAAAGAATTAAGGCAGTTTACCGTTGCTTTAATATCATCCGATACCTGTGGGCATTTTATTTTTGTTTGTTTGTCGGCAAAAGCCGCGCAAATAAGCATTCTGTGCGCCTGCGACTTTGACGGTATTGCATTTACGGTACCTTTTAAAGCCGCAGGGTGAACGGTAATATTCATTCCAATCCCGCCTTTACAAAACTTTTAAGCTGCTCAAGAGTCATTGTCTTTAAAATACAATTACCCACTTTTTCGGGAACAACCACCGTTACGGTATTTCCGTTTCTTTTTTTGTCCGCCGTCATAATTTCATACAGCACATCGGCTTTAAAATCGGTACTGTACGGCAAATTAAACTTTTTAAGCAAATCCACAACTTCGCCATAACATTCATTGCCGCAAATGCCGTATTTTTCGGCAGCCTTTGTAAATACCGCCATACCTGCCGCAACAGCTCTGCCGTGCGGTATTTTATAATCGCTTGCCGCCTCAATTGCGTGTCCGAGTGTATGTCCCAAATTCAAGAACATTCTTTTGCCCGTATCAAATTCATCACTTTTTACAATATCGCGTTTCATTTTAACACATTCGCTTATAACATACTCTGTATCAAATTTTTTCCCGTACTGCGCTAAATGTTCATATAAATCGCGATTTGCAAGCACAGAGTATTTTATAACTTCGCTTGAACCGTCGCAAAATATATCATCGGGCAAAGTTTTAAGCGTTGAGTAATCGCAAAGTACCAAATCGGGTTGATAAAAACTGCCGGCAAGATTTTTTCCGCACTCCAAATCTATTGCGGTTTTTCCGCCTACTGACGAATCAACCGCCGCAAGCAGTGTTGTGGGAACCTGAATAAAATGAATACCTCTTAAATATGTTGAAGATGCAAATCCCGTAAGGTCGCCCACAACTCCGCCTCCGAGTGCAAGCGCACAGTCGCCTCTTGTTATTCTGTGTTGAGCCATAAAATTAACAAGACGTATATACTCCGCCGCGCATTTGGATTTTTCACCGTGTTCAATTACAAATTTTACGGTTTCAAAGCCAACATCTTTTAAGCTTTTCTCAACTCTTTCAGCATAAAGGTTTTCAACCGTATCATCACACACAATTGCAATTGTTTTTGAATTTACCGTATTTTTTACATATTCACCTGTTTTGTCAAGCAAGTTACAGTCAATTATAACGTCATATTTTTTTGAAACATCTACCGTAATTTTATTCAATGTCCGTCTACCTCTTCCTTTATTCGTCGTCCATCATCAAGCAGTTGTATTAATTTTTGCTCATCACCGTCTGAAATTGCGTTTCTGTAATCTGTAAGGTTATTTATAATTGTATCTATTTCAAACAGTAAATTATCTTTGTTATCCTCAAAAAGTTCGGCCCACATTTGGGGATTAAGCCACGCAACACGGGTTAAATCCTTGTAGCTGCCTGCCGACATTCCTTTGTGTTCGCGTGCGGTTTTACTTTTTATATATGCATTTGACACAACGTGCGCAAGCTGTGAAGTAAAAGCTATTGTTTTATCGTGTCGGTCTGCGTCCGTTGCCGTAACATAAGCAAATTGCGCGGGTTTTAATGCGTCCTTTACTCTGTCGAGCAATTTCATATCGTCAAATACGGGAGGTACAATAACCATAGGCGCGTCCTTAAACAAATCGGCGTCAGAGTATTTGTAGCCCGAATTATGACTTCCTGCCATAGGGTGACCGCCAACAAATGTAAATCCGTATTCTTGTGCAATTTTAAAACATTCTTTGCATACGCTTCGTTTAACACCGCACAAATCCATTACCAAAGCGTCCTTTTTTATAAACGGGGCATTTTTGCTTATAAACTCAATCGCCGCACCGGGATACACGGCGGTTAAAACCAAATCGCACTGTGCAATATTATCGTTATTGAGCTGACCGTCCGATGAATTATCCATAACAGCAAATTCCGATATACCCGAATTTGTATCGTATGCATAAACCGTATGCCCCGCTCTTTTGTATGCTTTGGCCATTGAGCCGCCTATAAGCCCCAATCCAACTATTCCGACTGTCATAAACTTACCACCTCGCGAATTTTTTTCACACGCTCGGCAACATCTTTAAACTGTTCGGGTGTAAGCGATTGAGCACCGTCGCAAAGTGCGTGAATGGGATCATTGTGTACCTCTATCATAATACCGTCGGCGCCCGACGCTGCAGCAGCCATTGCCATTGGTTTTACAAGACTTGAAATACCCGTTGCGTGGCTCGGGTCAACAATTATAGGCAAGTGAGTAAGTTCTTTAAGCAAAGGCACAGCCGATAAATCGAGAGTGTTACGCGTATATGTTTCAAATGTTCTTATACCGCGCTCACACAAAATAACATTTTGATTTCCCTCTGACATAATGTATTCGGCGCTCATTAAAAATTCTTTAATGGTGTTTGCAAGACCGCGTTTTAAAAGAATGGGCTTGTTTGTTTTTCCAAGTTCCTTTAATAGTTCAAAGTTTTGCATATTTCGCGCGCCAACCTGAATTAAATCAACATTTTCAAAAAGCGGCAAATGATTTGCATTCATAATTTCGGTTACAATGGGCATA
>USKN01000047.1 GCA_900555295.1 uncultured Eubacteriales bacterium | reverse complement strand
GTATGTCTTTATTATACATTATATTTTTCATAAGTTATTACAAATTTTTTACACATTGGGGAATTTTATTGCAAAACCGCACCACAGTCGGTTTTATTACTTCTTTTTTGTTTTAAAAAACCGTTTAAACCTTATTATTATATGGCTTAAACGGTTATTTTAGTTGAAAATTTATTTTGTTTTCAGCTGTCTATATAAGACGACATTTTAAGACAGGCACGTTCAACCGCGTCACGCGAGTTTTGCCAATCTGCGTCTTTATATCTGTAATCGTGTTTTTTTGCAAATAAATCAACATCTGCATAAAGTCTGTTGAGCTCTTTAATTTGCATTTCACATATTTTTTTAAAAAAATCGGTACAATCGTTACCCGATAAATAATTCTTTGCGGAGTTTACAAGAAGTACAAAATGTTCAGCGCAAAATCCGCGGCAATTTAAAAACTTATCTTTAAATGCCAAATCATTTTTATACATATAAAATAAATTAGATATAAACTTTTCCGTAATATCGTTTAGCTTATCGCACACGGTACAAGATTTTGCCGCTGTTTCAAAGTATTTAAACGAATCGGATATATTTTTGCCGCCGCTGTTTTTAAATAACGTTTTTTTTGCGGTTAACTTCTTTTCGGCACATTCAAGCAATTCCGTCATTTCTTTTATATGCGTTTCAAGTATTAAATCAAGACTTAATCTGTTTCCGTGTTCAAACAGCATTTTCATATGACGTCTGCAAAATCCTTTTTTATTTGTTTCTATTCTTGCGTCAGGTTCCATCATACTTGCGCCGAGTGTATAATCTATTCTGTTTGCCTCTTCTTTTCGCATAAACTCACATACGGCACATTCGCATTTATCATTTGCAAAAGCGTCATTTATGGGTATTGTATATATTGTTTCTTTCATTTATAATCACATCAATCTTTAGATAGTATTAAAAGTGTATTTACATTTGTTGTAATATACGCCGTATCGCTTGTTATTTCGTTGCTTATTCCTCTTGAAGTGTATGGATTTAAGCATTCGCCGCCAAGGGGGTATTTGACTCCGTCGGCATATATGCGATTGTTTTTATCAATGGGAATAAGTGAAAAATAAGTATATTGATTTTTTTTGATTTTTGCTTTACCGCTAAACATTGCAATAATATTATATTCATCATATAAAGCCGCCGCAATGTTATTGTCGGCAAAACGTTTAAGTGTAATAATATTGCTTAACGTATGGTCGCATCGGTTTCCCAAAGCCGCAAAAATCTTAACACAACCGAATTTGTTTTTATTCTCGTTATATACATTCATTGCTCTTATACATACCGTTTCAAAATCGGTTTCGTCTTTTATAGGATTAAGTCTTATAATATCCGCTTTGTTTTGAGCAAACTTTTTGTATTCGTCAAATGTATTGTATGTTAGTTTTTTTGTTGAATCAAAATCGCCTATCCATACATCGGGATAAATTTCGAGTCTGTATAAATACTCTATACCTCCATCGGCACAAATAACATAATCGTTTATTTTTATATTGTTTTTTATAAGTTTTAAATCGGCATTCGGCGACGCACCCACAATAATAATATTAGGTTTATTTATTTTTTCTTTTTTATTATTATCCAAAAACAAGTCAAAATTTAATTCGCTGTACAATGGTGTTACCCCCGATTTAAAAATTCTTTTACGGTTTGTACAGGGTCTTGCGATTTAAACACCGCGGAACCCGCAACAATAACGTTTGCTCCCGCCTTTAAAACACGCTCAACATTTAAAAGATTTATTCCGCCGTCAATTTCTATATCAATATTCGGAGCAAGCTCCCGCATTTTTTTTACCTTATCAATACTTGATTCAATAAAACTTTGTGCGCCAAATCCCGGATTAACACTCATAATCAATACCATATCCAGCTTATCCAAATAAGGTTTAAGCACATCAACATCGGTTTGCGGACTTACGGTCATTGCAATTTTCTTTCCATGTTTTTTTACAATACTGTATATTTTATCAAAATCTGCTCCGCTTTCGTAATGAATGTTAATTATATCGGCGCCCGCATTTAAAAAAGGCTCTGCGTAAGCACCGGGGTCGGATATCATAAGATGAACGTCCAAAACCTTATCCGTAACCTTGCGTATACATTTTACCATTTCGGGACCGAATGTAATATTTGGTACAAAATGTCCGTCCATTACATCTATATGAACATATTGCGCACCGGCACCGCCAATCATTTTAATATCACGTTCCAGGTTTGCAAAATCAGCCGAAAGTATTGATGGTGATAAAATCATTTACTGCCACTCCTTTTTATTCTTTAGTTCATTATATATTGCTTTGTAATTTTCATAGCGGCTTTGTGATATACTGCCTTGCAAAACCGCATCGTACACACCGCAGAATTTTGGAGATGTATGCATACAGTCGCCAAATTTACAATTATCCTCGTACTTTGCAAATTCTTTAAAATAGCTTTTTAAATTATCCGCCTTTATATCATCGGGAAGTTCAAGCATACTAAATCCCGGTGTGTCCGCTATATAGGTGTTATCGCCTCCCGACTCGGTGCAAAAAAGTTCTACGTGCCGTGTGGTATGCTTTCCGCGTTTAAGCTTTTTGCTTACATCACCCGTTTGCATATTATAACTGCCGAGTATACAGTTTAACAGGCTGGATTTTCCCACACCCGAAAACCCTGCAAAAGCTGTTGTTTTTCCACATAAAAATTTTTTTATTTCGTCTGTTCCTTCACCCGTCAAAGTACACGTAACAATGGTTTTATATCCAATATCATCATATGTTTTTACAATGCTCTCTTTAAATTCATTGTCTGCCAAATCGCTTTTGTTAAAACATACCGCCGCGTCAATATTGCATTTTTCGCATATTACAAGCATTTTATCTATAAACATTGTATCGGGAGCGGGATTGTTTAAAGACGCAACAATTATCATACCGTCAATATTTGATATCGGCGGACGTACAAACGAATTTTTTCGTGTTTCAATAGCTGTTACGTACCCTTTATATTCCTCTTCCGTAGGCTCAATACTTACATTGTCGCCTATTTGAGGTTTTAAATCCACATTTCTGAATTTACCCCTTGCGCGGCATTCATACAAATCGCCGTCGGCGGTTTTAACGTAATAAAAACCGCCTATTCCTTTTATAATTTTTCCCTGCATAATTCACCCGTCACTTTTACTTACTGAAATCAATTGTTTCACTTGTATGCAACACGCCGTCAAAGTATATTTCAAACGTGGTTTGCGACGTGCCTTTTACTTTAAGCGAAAAGTCGGGGTTATTTTTGGGATATTGTATTCCCTCGTATATTTTAGCACCGTTTGCGGTTATTTTTAACGTAACCTGTTCCCTGTCTGTAGGCAGTGATATTGAAAGCTGTTTTTCTTTTGGCTGTGGTTGAGTTTGCGATGAGTTTGAGCTGTCGGACGGTTTTTTGTTATCCGTCGGTGAATCACTGTCATCATCGCCGTTGCTTATAACAAGGTCAATAGATGTTTTAACGTTGCAGCTCTCACCGGCACCTATGCTCTGTCTTATAACGGTTCCCTTATCAAGTACGGATTTTTCGTAACTTATATCGCCGAGTGTAAGCTCGTTTTGTTCAAGCATTTTTTTTGCGTTTGCAAATGTTTCGCCAACAAGACGCGGTACAACAACATCTCTGTTTTCAATACCCGTACTTACGTATAATGTAACCGTTGAGCCGTAGTCGGCATATTCCCCTCCTGCCGGCACTTGCTTAATAATATGGTTTTCTTCAACATCATTATCGTTTTGTTCTTTCATTTTAACCGTAAATCCAAGCTTATCAAGGGCAAGTTTTGCCTCTTTATATGTTTTACCCGTATAATCTTCAAGACGAATAGTTTTTGCACCCTTGCTTATTACAAGAAATACCGTTGTTTTTTTCTTAACGCTTTTACCTTTTTTGGGGCTTTGAGAAATAACACAGTTTTCGTCAACATCATTGCTCTCTTTTTCTTGTTTAACTTCAACTTTTAAATTATTCTTCTTCGCAAGCGCTTTTGCCTCATCCAATGTAAGGCTGTAAAAATCGGGAACGTTTATATCTCCGCCCTTAAACATTGAAAAAATAGCCGCGTCGGGGAAAAACACATATGTTGCAAGCAACGACAGCAACCCTACAATTACAAAAGCTGTCGCAAGTGCGCCCACAAATATTTTTTTGCTTTCTTTTTGTGTTTTTTGCTTGCTTAATCCGCGCCTTTCATTATAACTTGTTTTATCGTTATTATTTGTATTTGCAATTTCCGCGTTGTCTTTTACAACAGGCAAAATATGAGTTGCGTCAACATCGTCATTATCCTCAAAATTGTCGGCCTTTTCAATTATATCGTCATCAACGAATATATCAGCATCAAGATTTTTTATAAGCGTCATTAAATCACTTTTAAGTTCACCGGCAGTTTGATATCTTTCGTTTACATCTTTGGCAAGGCATTTCATAGTAAGCTTTTGAACCGACACGGGAATATCCGAAACATAATCAGCCATATCGTGTGGTGCGTCGTTGCAATGCATCATAGCAACCGCAAGCGGGGTATCGTTTTCAAACGGCAATTTACCCGTAAGCATTTCGTATATTACAACACCCAAAGAATACAAATCCGTACGGCAGTCAACATATCCGCCCCTTGCCTGTTCGGGTGATATATAATGTACCGAACCCAATATATTATCGCTTGATGTCATTGTTGAACCTGTTGTTGCACGGGCAATGCCAAAATCGGCAACTTTAACCCTGTGGTCGCTGTCGATTAATATATTATGCGGTTTAATATCTCGGTGAACAATTCCTTTTTCGTGTGCCGCACATAAAGCGTCACTTATTTGATACGCTATGCTCAATGCCTCGTGCACATCAAGCGGTGCGTTTTCGGTTATATATTTTTTAAGTGAAATACCGTCAACATATTCCATTACAATATAATGGTTTCCGTTATCTTCGCCTGTGTCATATATAGAAACAATGTTGGGATGCGTTAAATTTGCCGCAGCGGTTGCCTCTGTCTTAAAACGTTTAAGAAATTCCTCATCTCCCTCAAGATCACTTCTTAACATTTTTATGGCTACGGTTCGGTTTAACAGCTTACAGCGTGCTTTATACACATATGCCATACCGCCTTTTCCAACTTCTTCCAATATTTCATATCTGTTATTTAATACTCTGCCTACCACTTTGCTCACCTCTTTATAGAATTTCCGCAATAATTACGGTTATATTATCTCTTCCGCCGGCTTTATTTGCTTCGTCAATATAATTTTTTGCAAGGACGTCAATATCATCACATTCAAGCGACATTTTAAGCAATTTGCTGTCGCAAACCATATTGGTAAGTCCGTCGCTGCACATAAGCACGCGTTTACCGTCGGCATTTTGTACTTTAAAGCAATCAACATCAACCCAAAACTCCGTACCTACAGCACGTGTTATAATGTTTTTTTGCGGGTGTGTTGCCGCCATATCTTTTGTAATTAATTTTTGCTCAACAAGCGTTTGAACATACGAATGGTCAACTGTAATTTGATTTATATTTTTGTTTTTTGCGTCTATAAGGTAAAGTCTGCTGTCGCCGACATTTGCTATGTATAAATTACCATCTCTTACAATGCACACCACACACGTTGTACCCATACCGTTTAAATCGGAGTTGTCCGATGACGATTTGTATATAACGTCGTTTGCATAAATAATGGATTTTTTTAAAATCTGTTCCATATCAAAATCGGTATATTGCTTGTTTATTTCATAATTTTCGGTAAGATAAGACTTTATACACTCACACGCTTTACTGCTGGCAAGTTTGCCGGCTTTATGCCCGCCCATACCGTCTGCCAAAATAAGCATGGCATTTCCGCCGTCAGCCTTTCCTACAGCGTATGAATCTTCATTGGCTTTTCTTACAAGACCTATATTTGTAAGTGCGGATATTTTCATTGCCCATCACCCCTTTTACAGTTGACATTTTTTATTTATATATGTTTTAACTATTGTTTATGGAATTTCGTCTTAATTGTCCGCACGACGCGCTTATATCACTTCCAAGTTCGCGCCGAACCGTAACGGGAATACCGTATTTATCTATTACATTTACAAAAGCCGCAATTTTTTCTTTTGACGGTTTTGTAAAACCGTTTTCTTCAACATTGTTTACAGGTATAATATTTATATGGCATAACATTCCCTTTACAAGACGTGCCAATCTGTGCGCCGTTGCCACACTGTCGTTTACACCGTTTATAACAGCATATTCAAAACTTATTCTTCTGTGCGTGCTGTTTATATATTCTTTGCAAGCTTTTATAAGTTCGTCAATGTTGTATACATTATTTACGGGCATTATCCGGCTTCTTTCGTTATTATCGGACGCATGCAGAGATATTGACAAAGTAACGGGTATGTTAAGCTTTGCAAATTCGTATATTTTGGGTACAATTCCGCACGTTGATACCGAAATATGTCTGTAGCCTATATTAAGACCATTTTCGTTATTTACGTTTTTTAAAAACTTTACAACGTTATTAAAATTATCAAACGGCTCGCCTATTCCCATCATAACAATATTTGAAATACGCTCGCCTATATCTTGCTGAACGCACAGTACTTCGTCCAATATTTCTCCTGCGGTTAAATTACGTATTTTTCCGCCTATTGTTGACGCGCAAAACCTGCATCCCATTGCGCACCCAACCTGACAGGATATACATATTGTAATGCCGTGTTTATAATACATAACAACGCTTTCAACCATATTGCCGTCTTCAAGCCGCAATAAATATTTTTTCGTTTTATCAAGTTTTGATTCCAACTTTTTTTCTATGCTGATTTTACTTATATATGATACCTCGGATAATTTGCCTCTTAAATCTTTTGAAATATCCGTCATTTGTTCAAATGACTCAACCCCACGTGAAAGCCAGGTAAAAATTTGTTTTACTCTGAATTTCTTTTCGCCGAGCGATATTAAAAAATCTTCAAGTTCATCATATGTTAAATCTTTTAAATTTATCATTAACATTTTACTCCTACAAAGCGTTTTTTCTCATTTTGCAAATAAAAAATCCGTCGGTTCCGTCTGTATTCGGATATAAAGTTATATAACCGTTGTTTGGTTTTTTTATCTCCGATATTGTTTCCAAACAAAACTCACTATGCTTTTTTAAAAAACGCTTTATGTTACGTTCGTTTTCAACAGGTTCAACGGTACAAGTGCTAAATACCAATACTCCTCCGAACTTTACGTACTTGGCAGCATTATCCAATATTTTAAGACTTAAATCGGCAAGCTTTTCAATATCTTCGCATTTGCGCATATACTTTATATCGGGTTTTCGTTTAAGTATGCCAAGACCCGTGCAGGGAGCGTCAACCAAAACTTTATCGGCAGCTTGCTCAAAGTTTTTATTAAAAACCGTGCCGTCCGAAATTTGGGTTTTAATTATATCAATTCCCAAACGTTTAGCATTAGCGTTTATTTTATCAAGTTTATGTTCATATATATCAAATGCATACACAACACCGTTGTTATTCATTTTTTCAGCCATATATGTACATTTCCCGCCGGGTGCCGCACACATATCTATTATTGTATCACCCTCATCGGGCGACAGTGCTTCTACTGTTAAAGCCGCAGCTGCATCCTGAACATAAAACAAACCGTTAATATATTCGGGCATTTTTTCAATTCCGCCGAGTTCATTGCAAGTAAGCATACAATCAAGCTCGGGACACAAAACACTTTTGTATGTGTTTACATTTATATTTTGTTTATTTAACATTGCTTTTAACTCGGACGGTGTTGTTTTAAGCTTATTGCATCTTAAAAACAAGTCGCTTTTTTCGTTAAACGCAATTAAAAGTTCATAGGTAAAGTCCTCACCGAATTCGTTTAGCCAATTTTTTACTATCCATTCCGGATACGAAAAAACAAGCGATATTTTTTTTGCATTGTCTTGCGGCAATTCCAAATTATTTGCACCTCTTGCGGCATTGCGCAAAATTGCGTTTACAAAGCCGGCACTTTTATACAGTTTGCTGTTTTTTATAATTTTAACACTTTCGTTTACAGCCGCCGATTGCGGAATTTTATCGGTAAACATAATTTGGTACAATCCGCATTCTAAAACGGATACAACATAAGGGGCTATTTTTTTAAACTTTATTTTTGAGTTTTTTTCTATAATATAATCCAAAAATATTTTGTTTTTTATAACTCCGTGCGTTATTTCGTTTATCAGCTTTAAATCCATATCCGAAAAAGAATTTTCTTTTCGGGTTTTGTTCATTTCAACATTTAGGTATGCGTTATTTTTGTACACCCTGTATAAAATATCCGCCGCCGCTTTACGGGGATTTACTAAACTCATTTTAACGTCTCCTGTTGTTTAAAAGTATAAGTCTTAAAAGGTTTGCGGCTGCTGTAAGTGCGGCTGCAAGGTATGTTAAAGCCGCTGCCGTTAAAACCTTTCTCGACGCTTTTATTTCATCGGGTGATAAAACGCCTGTATTATCAAGCATTTTAAGTGCGCGTGCACTTGCGTTAAATTCCACGGGAAGTGTTATTACCTGAAAAAACACAACTGCCGAAAACAGTATTATTCCCAAATTAACAAGTGACTGCAAACTGAATATAAAACCTATTACAGCAAGCGGAATTGCAATTTGAGATGAAAAGCTTACAACGGGAAATACCGCACTTCTTATTTTTAAAGGTGCATAATTTGTACCGTGCTGAACTGCGTGTCCCGTTTCGTGAGCCGCAACGCTTACAGCCGCAACCGAAGTTGATGAGTATACAGACTCGGACAATCTTACAACTCTTTTTGACGGGTCGTAATGGTCGGTTAAATTACCGTTTACTCTCTCAATTGTTACGTTTGTAAGCCCGTTAAGATCCAAAAGCTTTCTTGCAACCTCCGCACCCGTAAACCCGCGCATTGAGCCTAAACGGGAATACTTTGAAAAGGCGCTGCTTACTTTCATTTGCGCATAAACAGATAATATAAGCGCCGGAAGTACCAATATTATATAATAAATATCTATATACATTTAATCATCTCCCAATTTTGTATGGAGTTTAACCGAGTTGCCGAGTAAATATGCCGATACCGGCATAGATTTTTTTCCTTCGGGTTGAATAACAAGTACTTTAAGTACGGTATTATCGGCACACGCAACGGTAAAACTGTTTTTATCAACATCTGTTACGGTACCGCCTTTTTCATTGTGGCACATATCAAAAGCCTCTGTTTTTTCTATTTTAATATGCGTTCCCATATAACTTGTTACCGCTTTAGGATACGGATAAAGTCCGCGCACCAAGTTGTGTATAGAATATGCATTTTTATTCCAATTTATAACGGAATCCGCTTTATTTATAACAGAAACATAACTCGACTTACTCTCGTCCTGCGGTATTCTTACCGCACTGCCGTCCAAAAGAGCGTCAACCGTTTTGCACAAAAGCTTTGCCCCCATAACCATAAGTCTGTTATGTATTGTTTCAAACGTGTCATCATCCGCTATTTGTGTTTCGTCTTTTAAAAGTATATCGCCCGTATCTATTCCTTTAGCCATATACATTGTTGTAACACCTGTCTTTTTTTCGCCGTTTATAATACACCATTGCATTGGCGCCGCACCTCTGTATTTGGGCAAAAGCGACGCGTGTACGTTAATACATCCGTACTTTGGAAAATCAAGCACATATTGCGGTAAAAACATACCAAACGCAACTACAACTATTAAGTCGGGTTTTTCGGTATTTAATATTGTTTCAAAATTTTCTTTTTTTAAATTCTCGGGTTGATAAATTTTAATTCCGTGTTTTTCGGCTGCATTATATACGGGTGGATGTACTTTTTTATGCCCTCTGCCCTTTGGCCTGTCGGGATTTGTAACCGCACATACCACATTGCAGTCTTTATGTGCAACAAGCGCCTCAAAAGACTGCACCGAAAAATCGGGAGTACCCATAAACATTACTCTTATCATATTTTGTATTAATGCCCTATTAGGCATCAGTCCTCCATATCCACATATTCTTCAACTTTATCCACAAACATAATCCCGTCAAGGTGGTCTATTTCGTGGCAAAGTGCTTTGGCAAGCAAGCCGTCCGCATTAACGGTAAATTCTTTTCCGTCAATATCGAGAGCCTTTACTTTAACTTTTTGAGGACGCGCTACAATTCCCCATTTACCCGGAACGCTTAAACAGCCCTCAACTTCTTTTGCTTCGCCGCTCTTTTCGCATATGACGGGGTTAATAATGACAAACGGGTTACCGTCGGTATTTATAACGGCAATTCTTTTAAGAATACCAACCTGCGGTGCCGCAAGTCCCACACCGTTTGCGCTCTCAAGTGTTTCGTACATATCATCAATCAAAGTTTTAATTCTGTCGTCTATAACATCAACTTCACGGCATTTTTTTCTTAATACATCATCGCCGAATTTTCTTATATTTCTGATAGCCATTGTAAGCACTACTCCTGTCATTTTTAAAATTTGTTAAATCATACTCTGCGGATTAACGTCAATTATAATTGATGACGATTTTTTGTCCGCTAAAAATCTGTCATATAAATTATGAAGCTCTGTATATAATTTTTTTGAATAAACCGTTTTTGTA
>USKN01000046.1 GCA_900555295.1 uncultured Eubacteriales bacterium | reverse complement strand
ATAATAAAGCCGAAAAGGGCGAATATATTGTATCAAAACTCAAGGAGGGCAAATGCGCGGCTCTTGTAACCGATGCGGGAACACCCGCAATATCCGACCCCGGCGAAGATTTGGTAAAGCTTTGTATACAAAACGGCATACGTGTTGTGTCGGTTCCCGGTCCTGCGGCGCTTATAAACGCGCTTGTGGTATCGGGGCAAAGCACGCAAAGGTTTTGCTTTGAGGGGTTTTTATCGGTAAACAAAAAAAGCCGTGCCGAACACCTTGAAGAACTTAAAGACGAAACGCGAACAATGATATTTCACGAGGCACCGCATAAACTGTTGCGAACGCTTAAAGATATGTATTCGTATTTCGGCGACAGAAGCATAAGCCTTGTGCGTGAAATAACAAAAATACACGAACAGTGCATAAAAACAACGCTTAAAGACGCGGTGGATTATTATACGCAAAATCCGCCAAAGGGTGAGTTTGTACTTGTTGTTGCGGGAAAAAGCAGAGAAGAAATTAAAAAAAATGCGCAAAGCGAATTTGAAACTCTCGACGTAACGTATCACGTTGATATGCTTATACAAAAAGGAATGAGCAAAAAGGACGCAATTAAAGAGGTGGCACGCCTTAGGGGAGTGCAAAAACGGGATGTGTACAACGAATACACGGCGCGAAAAAACAGTACGGAGTGTGAATATAAATGATTACAAAAAAAATGGTAAAACAAACTTTTTTGTATAAAAAGGCGGCGGCATACCGTACAAAACTTGCGGTAATATTATGCATATTTACAATATTTATAATAGTTATGGCGGTAAAATCCGATTGCTACATAACAAAATTCTTTTTCGGCAGTTCACCGCTCGATGTATTGCAGTTCAGTATGACCGCAAAACAGCTTGAAATTACGTCGGATTACACTTGCGATGAGGACAGCCCGGACTACGGCATATCAAACAATGCGTATACCGATACAAGTTATTGGGATGGTAAAACGTATTATTTTGATGTTCCGTATGATGATATTTACCCGGAGGAGATTGTATATACAAAATCGGTGCAGTCGGGCGGCGAGGCAAAAGAGATTAAAATTTTGTCAATTGATATTGCGGTAATAAACGGGCAGAGAGTAGCAATTATTGCGTACCCCGACACAAAATACTATAAAGGCAAAACAATCAGGGGTATATTTGTAAAGGCACCCAAAATTATATGTGCCGATATAGCAAAAAAGCTTAACCCGGGCGAAGTGTACACAATGAATGAATATGTACTCGATACACGCGGAATAGAAATGAATGCCGAAACATCGACTCTTTTATTTTTGGCTTTGTTTATACTTGTGGCATTGTATCTTTTGTTTAAATTGACGGTATACTATGCAAATCCGCTTGCCACACCCACTTTAAGACGTCTTAAAAAGTACGGCGATACCTATGCGGTACTGTTTGATGTGGAAAAACAGTTGGCGTCGGGCAATATTACAAAAGAAAAAAATATAATATATACCGAAGATTGGGTACTTAAAAAGCAACCGTTTACAATGCGCGTCGAAAAAAATCCCGCAAAGGGCGGCAGTTTTAAATATACGCCGTAACGTCTGCCCAAGCAAGTCGTAGTTAAACCGTATTTATTTATAAAAAAATGATTGGTATTTTGGTATAAAAGCATTATTTTAAACAAAAAAAATGTTTTTATGTGAAAACAAGTTGAAAATATAACATATAGGTTATATAATAAGTATAGCTTTATGAAAAGAGAGCAAAATATATGAGTAACAATTAATTTTGCAATTTTTAATATAAATTATACTAAACTCATGGTTTTTCGAACAAGCAAGTATATAATGGTATTTGATTATTCTTTTTTTGTGAAGCATAATTGCGAAAAATTCACTTCAATTATTAAAATTAGGCTAAATGTGTGTATGTAGTTTATGGTGCATGCACATTATTGCGCGTCTTGATTTAGGCATCGCCTGCCACATTCCGTCGGAGAGAAATTAGAAGTATCTTGCCTGAAGTGTGCATGGCATAAAACAATAGCTATATATAATTGATAGAAAAATTATGGATTTTTATAACGAAGGAGGCGTTGTTAATACATGAATTGTAAAACAAAATACAGAAATTCAACACGCTCCCTTTGTCTCTTTCTTGCGATGCTTTTGTTATGCAGCGGTATGTTTGCGGTTTTCTTTTTTCCTAAAAGCCTTGGGGGAAGAAAGTTCTGCCGAAGTCAGGAATCTGCTTAACGGCAGCTTTGAAGAAGACCAAACATGGACGAACGCCTATTCTCAACCCGATCAAAGCAAGGTTCCTGCCTGGAATACAACTGCCTTTCAAGGTAAAATTGAATTGTTCAGAAGCAATACGGGAACCTATATAACGAATGTTAAGCTTGTACCTACAGACGGAACATATGCCGCAGAATTAAATGCAGATGAGGAAAGTACATTATATCAGAATATTAAAACAAGCCCGTCCAGTATTTATGAATGGGGTTTAGACCACGGTGCACGAAACGGAACGGATACCATGGCACTTATTATCGGTCCTAAACAGAGCTATAACCCTTCAAAGCCCAACAAAGACGGACGCGACCAGATGATGCAGATGGTGGACTGGCTTATGGACCATGGTTTAGTCTCTGTTAAAACCTCTGCGAAACTTGGCGAGCATGTTACATTATACAGTAAGAAATTCGGTCAAAAAGGCACCTTTTTAGACAATGCCGGAAACAATGCGTTCAGCTTAACGCCCAGCACCATATACACCGAAAGATGGGAAATCTGGATTATGTCATCCTCAAGTGCGACAAGCGGAACCAATCCTTGGAACTCGTACGGTTCAAACGATACAAGCTCTTTAGGGAGCGGGTCAGGCACAGGCGGTTTGGACACAAGCACATACTATTTATACTCCGTTCCGGCTAAACAGACCGATACCGTTTTCGGCTTTGTTTCGGTTGGATATGTCGATTCGCCGGCACCTGCGGGAAAAGAGAAAACATACGGCAATTTTATTGATAATATCAATTTTAAGCTTTACCACCCGCTCAGTGGCAGTGCCACCAACCACGGCAATGTTATTATAGGCGGTAGTGACGGTTCAACCGGCGGCGGAGGCGCGTCCGGCGGTCATGAAGTAACCGTAAACAACAAGCTTGCTACCTATGTGCCAGACGGTGAAGCATTAAAAATTCAGGCAGTAATAAAAGCATCAGACTTTGCAGACGGCTGCCAGTTCGTAGGTGCTTATCACACTTATCTTAATGATGAAGGTCATCCTGTCTTCGCCTTTATCGGGTTGTCAGGAAATGAAATTGAAGATAACGGCTCATTAACCGAAGAAGAGAAAAAAGGAAAATGGGTAAAGTCTGTGGATTCAAACGGCGACATTATATATACATATTATCTTGAAAATCTAACCTCGGCAACCGACTTGCACTTTGTTTTTATTAAAAGCCCGACCATAACCTATGACCCCAACGGCGGAATGCCGTATGTTATAGAAGACAGACCGCATCCAGAAGAAGCTAAAAATGTATATAGCTTTCTCCCCATGTTGGTAGATATAAAAGAAAACTCATTTATTCCGCCCTATGTTTCGAAAGCGGCAGTAGGACAAAATGACGGCTGGAAATTTTTAGGCTGGAAACTTACGGGAGATATTATAGAAAGTGTTCCCGACGACATAAAGCAGATAAACGCAGATAAATTGGGCAGTATGCTACTCCCTGCTGTGCACTCTGTAGCCTGCGATTATAATTTAGACGGTGTCGGAGGTACATCTGCTGCACAGTATTTTAAGATATATGACGGTGCCGTTTCCTATACGAAAAATATTCAAACCGACGAAAGAGGTAATATTTTAGGTGCAACCTGGGGTGACAGTAGCGAAACGAAGCTTTATGCAAATGTTCATCGCGGTCTTACCATGGTGGCGCAATGGCGTTGGAGGCAGTCTTTTATTCCGCAGGCCGTAATTGGCGGTGTTTGCAGTGATTCATCTGCAGGCGGAACGGTAAAAATTACAAATGTTACAGACCCGTCAGACGATAATTACAACGATGCGTATACGGAACAAGGAGGAAAATCCTACCATGCCGAAACCGGCGAAACCATGACCGTTAAGGCAATCCCAAAGACGGGCTGGAAATTTATCGGATGGTATGACGCAAGCGGAAAGCTTGTTTCGACCAACGCCGAATACGGCTATGTTGAAACAAACGAAGCCGTAAACACCTATTACGCAAGATTTGCAGACAGTATTACGCAAACCTATATCCGTCAGGTTAAGAACGGCGAAAGCTGGGAAGACACCACAGATGATGCAATAGGTGTTCTTGATCGTTACAGCTATGTTGACGCGATTGGCATGCCTATAAGTGCCACTGCCAGTGCAGGACAAGGTTACAGATTCATTGGATGGTATGATTCTTTTGGGAAAAAAGTAGCAAACAGTATGATTATAAACAACGGCACAACAATCAGCTACACTACCACAGATGACGCCACCTATTATGCGCGTTATGAAAAGGCGTACACACTCCATGTAAGTAAGATTGATGAAGACAGAGACGCATCAGGAAATAAAATACCTCTTGCCGGTGCAGAATTTACCCTGTATCAAGTGGATGAAAACGGAGACCAAACAATTACCTATGATGGTGCAAGTGTAAAGTGTATCACAATAGGCTCCGCAACTACGGCTTTAACCAAGGGTGGCAAAGAGGCACTTGCAGTCTTTGCCGACGCTCTTTTAGCGGGAAGAGAATACTATCTTGTAGAAACAAAGCCGCCTTTTGGGTATAATATTACAAACGAGATTACAAAGATTAGTTTTATCGGTACCGAAGCGGATGAAAACGGCATTTATACCATTGAAATTACAAACCAAATCGGAATTAAGCTTCCTGTTGCAGGCGGTATCGGCACGTTTATTTTCAATGTAATCGGAGTGCTGTTAATAGGCTTGGCTGTTTTCTTCATTGCGTCAAAAAAGAATTTTGCGGCGAAAGAGAGCAAATAAGCGCAAATTCTATTGAAAAACAGAAAAAACTATGCACGAAAATAATTAAGTCGACAGCCTAAAATTATATAAACAAATAAACACAAAGGAGATTTTAAAATGTTAAAATTCAAGAAAATCAAGAAAACACTTGCCCTTGTTATGGCACTGGCATTCTGTCTGTATGCTCTGCCGACGGTAATCACAGCGGAAGAACCCGCCTATGCATTAAACGGCACAATAAACTCTCTTATGACAATTATTGACTCAACTCCATCAACCGGCACAGATACTGAAGGAGAAATTAACATTCAACTTCAAACCGGTGGTACAGGTGCTATATTTACGGCATATAAGCTTTTAAATATTGAAAGAGACAATACAACCAATATGCTTAAGGTATCTATTCCAACCACAGGCGATGCACAGGAGTTCTGGAATCAATATGTAAAATCAGTTAACTCCTCATTCACCGGAATTGCAACAATAGACGACATAAAAAAAGCAATAAATAGCATTAATGAAAATTCAAAAAAGAGCAGTTCAATAGTTGACAAATTTGTTAAATATAGCGGTAGAGACTTTACTACAGAATTATCCAGTGAAGTTGTTTCCGGAAAAGCACAAATTACGACAGAATTCGGCTTCTATGCAATACTTCAGACCGGCGCACCTGTCGATGGGTATATCGCATCTGCACCGGTACTCGCCTGCCTGCCCATGCAGCAAACAACAGGCGGCACTTGGCTCAAAAGCTACACCGTTAAACCCAAGGATGATACAATCAGCATTACCAAGCAGGTAAAGGGAACAGGTGACGGTGATACTTACAAAGATGAAACAATCACCAATATCGGCGATACCGTTTCATACGAGATTATTGCCGAGCTTCCTACCTACGGCGCGGATATTGTAAACAGCGGTATTACATATACGATAGAGGATACACCTGACCCGGTAAAAGTCGCTGATACAAATGCACTTACTCTGAAATCCGATACTATTAAGGTTCAATACACTACAGATGCCGACAAAGTAACCGGTACATATATTGATATGGATGCAGGGGCATATAATAAGGATATAGTCAATAACAAATTTACAATTACATTGGATAACGGCTATTATGCAAACAACATCAACGGAAATTATACATATTTAAAGATAACTTATGATGCAACGCTTAACGAAAATGCACTTATCGAAGGAGCTAAATCAACTGTAGGTGACACCACCTACGGTCCGGGCAATAACAACACAGCTAAGCTTACATATTCAAACAAATCAGCTTCAACAGCATATACCTCTGCAGACGCGAAGGTATACACCCTTGAGCTTGACGTTACAAAAGTAGAAAAAGGCAATACTTCAAATCATCTTGAAGGAGCGGTTTTCCAGGTATACAGAACGCAGGCAGACGCTAACAATTCAACAAATGTAATACAATTTATTGATATATCTGCATCAGTAGGCGACGGCAATAAGCACTACAGAGTTGCAACAACGGATGAAATAACAGACGGAACGGATATTACAACCTATATTACAGTTTCGGATGATCCTTCAAATATAGGTAAGATGAACATATACGGTTTGAATGAACAAAATTACTATTTCAAGGAAACCGTTGCTCCTGTGGGCTATAATGTTCCGTCCGAATTATTTGAAATTGCAGTTAAGCCTTTGGCAGCTGACTATGCAGCAGACGGCTCTCTTCATTTCGATACAACCCGCCAAGCTGAATTTATTGAAAACGATTCCGGTATCAACTTGCCTGTAACCGGTGGTATGGGTACCATTCTTTTCACAGCTATCGGACTTTTGCTCATGGCAGGTGCAGCTTACTTCCTGTTTGCAAAGAAAAAAGAAAGCCGTTAAACCAAACCATTGTATAATTGCAAAAATCCGTTTGTAAGCTAAATTACAACGGATTTTTGTTTAGGTGCTATCAATGAACAACATAAAGAAAATTATTCTGTGTTCCGTCATATTTTTGGCAGGGCTTTCCATTATGCTATATCCCAGCATAAGCAATTATCTTCACCAGAGAAATCAGGTGGGGGTTATTCAGGATTATCGGGATAAAGCCGAAAAAATGACCAAGGAACAGATTGACGAAATGAAAAATGCAGCAAGAGAATATAATGCGCGCATTGCGGAAGTTTCGATTAAGCAAAATGCCGCATCTTCTTCCGCAAGCCCGGATTACTGGAGCATTTTAAACATAAGCGAAGATGTTATGGCGTATATCAGTATTCCTGTGTGCGACATCAACCTGCCCATTCGGCACGGCTGCGGCGATGACGTTTTGCAAAAAAGCGCAGGGCATCTGCCGGGAAGCTCGTTTCCCATCGGCGGTGACAGCACCCATTCTGTTATAACGGCACACAGAGGACTGCCCTCCGCAAAGCTGTTTACGAATATTGACAGTTTAAAAATCGGCGATCAGTTTTATATTCACGGACCGGACGAAACGTTAGCTTACGAGGTGGATCAGATAAAGATTGTGCTTCCCGAGGACACCACGGATTTGCGGATTTTTAAAGACAAAGATTATGTAACGCTTGTTACCTGCACGCCATACGGAATCAATACGCATCGCTTGCTTGTGCGCGGAAAAAGAACGGCGTATATTCCGCAGGTTGAAGAGCAGCAGGTTGCCGAAACAAAGAAAAAGAACAACAGAATTCTGATGCTGTATATTTCAGGCATTTTAGCAGCAATACTGGTTATATGTATTGCATACATTTTGCGTAAGAAATTTTTGAACAAAGAAAATAAGTAAGTTTTAAACAAGAAAAAACGGGAACAAGAAAGGTATCATGCAAATTATGAAAAAGACGGTTTCGCTTGTGCTGACGGTTCTGCTCCTTTTGATGCTATTCGGAATTTCAGATGTATATTCGGAAGGGACAGGAAGTCTTACAATTAAATACACACGCAAGGATAACGGGCAGGGCATTGCAGGCGTTGAAATGTCTGTTTTTAAAGTCGCCAACCTTTCAGGGACTTCCTATGTTTTAACAGAGGCATTTGATGGGTCCGGTATTTTGGTAAATGACCTTTCCACTGCGGACAAGAAAAACAGAGCTGCAGCCGCATTGTTTGCTTATGCGTCTGAAAAGGGCATAAGCGGTACAAAGACGGAAACAGATGTACACGGAAATGCGAATTTCAGCAGGTTAACCCACGGCATCTATCTGGTTGCCCAGACTAAGGTGGTTTCGGGATTTAAAACCATACCGCCCTACCTTGTTTATATTCCGGGCAAAACCATTGGAGGCAGTCCGATTTATAATGTTTTATCCAATGTGAAAACCGAGCGGGATAACGGTAGCTCCGGCGGCGGGGGTGATAAAACCTTTTCCGTTTCTGTTACAAAAATTTGGGATGATTCGGATAACGCTGACGGTATTCGCCCGAAAAGCGTGGGCGTTAGCCTACTGCGTAGTGGTAAAAAGTATAAAACGGCAACGCTTAGTGCGGAAAACGGCTGGAAATATACCTTTTCCGGACTTTCTGGAACGGAAAATGCGTATACCGTTGAAGAAGATGCAGTTGCAGGTTATACCGCATCATATACCGGAAACGCGTCAAGCGGATTTGTGATTACAAACCGGCATCAGGCACAAAATCCCCCACTTCCGGACGGCGAATCTGTTTTCGTTATAAAAAAGTGGGAGGACGACAACAACAAAAAAGGTCTGCGACCAAACAGCGTGACCGTACAGCTTATTCAAAACGGCACGGTTTATAAAACGGCACAGCTAAACAGTTCAAATAACTGGAATTACCGTTTTGATAATCTGCCCAATGCAAAGTACACGGTGAAAGAAATTTCAGCGGAGGGTTATTATACATCCTATTCCAGAACATACGGCAATGTTTATGCCATTACAAACACCTTAGGCGAGGGTACGGATGAACCGCCGCTTGAGCCCGTTGATCCGTCAACAATCGGAATTTCCGTGAAAAAAGTTTGGGACGACCGGGATAATGCGAACGGAATGCGGCCGAACCAAATTACGGTGCAACTGATAAAAGACGGCAAAACATTCAGGTCTGCCATGCTTTCTGCACAAAACGGCTGGCAGTTTGAATTTTCAGATGTACCGAAAGACGCATGGTACAGCATATATGAAGAAACAGACGGCAAATACACCGTTTCATACAGCGGCAATGCCGCAGATGGGTATGTGATTACAAACACCTATCCGACAGACACGCCCAAAAATGAACAGCCGGAGCCTACCAACCCTACACTTACGGACATTCCCGTATATAAAATGTGGAACGACAGCGAAAATGCGGCAGGGGAAAGACCGCAAAGTATAACGGTGCATCTGATAAGAGACGGAAGCCTTTACCGCTCTCTTACTCTTTCGGCATACGACGGTTGGAAGGGCACTTTTACCGATGTCCCAACAGACGGAGCCTACAGTATTACGGAGGATGCCGTTTTAGGCTACACAGCCCATTATACGGTGGGCAGCGTTTTCGTTGTTACAAACACATATACGGAGGGTGAAACAAATCCGGGTACACCGCCCGAGCCCTTTGTGCCTTCAACAGATAACACCAACTCCTCGGCTTCCGATGGCTTTTACGAAGAAACAGTTTCTATTCCGCAGACAGGCAGCCTTAATTGGCCTGTGCCTGTTTTAGCAGGTTTAGGCATTGTGTTTTTGTTATGCGGATTGGCTCTTCTGTCCGAAAACAGGAGGAAAAGGTCATGAAGAAATCAAAGAAAACCGCGATTATTTTAATCATAATCGGCATTGCTTTTATTTTTTCGGCTGTCCTGCTTTTTGCGTTTAACGAAATAACCTCTTACCGCGCCGCTAAAGAAACAGCCAAAATTCTGAGCAGCTTGGAGAACACCATGTTAGAGGACATAGATGTTCCGGCTGACGCGACAGACGGAACCATGCCGACACGGCTTGCAGACGGCATCAATATCGTGGGAGTTGTATCCGTTCCGGCACTGGAAATTGAAGTGCCGGTAGCAGCAGAGTGGAGCTATGAAAATCTCAGAAAATCTGCGTGCCGATACAGCGGAACGGTAGAGGACGGGCGATTGATTATACTGGCACACAATTACAGCAGGCATTTTGGAAATTTAAAAAATGCCGATGTAGGTGACGAGGTGCAGTTTATGGATGTGAACGGAAAACTGTATCTGTACAGCGTTACCGCAATGGAGCTTTTGAATAAAAATGAACTGGATAAATTAACTGCGTCCGACAGCGATTTAACGCTTTTTACATGCACCTACGGCGGACAAAAGCGTATTGTTGTGCGTTGCATGAAGCAGTTTTAACAAGCAAAAGGCGTTTTGTATAAGCAAGATACCTATTTGAATAGTCGCCGCTTTGCATATCTTGATATACGGTAATAACCGCAGACTTAGTGAATTTATCAAATAAAAGTAGACACATGGAAACTGAGCCGCCCCCAAAAAAAGTTAGACTTTTTATAGCGTAGTAGTTTTTATGACTGCTACGCTATTTTTATGCAGCCAAGGCATTGAGCCTGTATTGCACTTAACTCATCCACCCAAGTTTTTCTTTAATTCTTTTTTCGTTGTAGTATTTTATATATTTTACAATAGCTTCTTTAAGCTCATCAAAACTGTGATAAGTTGTTCTGTGATAACAAAGAACACAAGCTTCAGGGTGAGAAAGAAGTTGCAATACTGTTTGAAGAAGCTGACGATTTTCTTAAGGTATAAATCCTTCACTATTGCAGCATATAGCCAGCCTTCATCTGTGGGAATGTATGTAATATCACCAACCCATTTCTGATTTGTCTTGTCAGCCGTGAAATCTCTTTTAAGAAGATTTGGAGAAACAGCGTAATTATGATTAAAATCAACGGTCTTGCAACGTTATACAGCATTGCGCGTGTCAATGTTTTTACAATATCGTCTTTGGCGGGCATAGGTGAAATAAATATACCTATGATTAATGTTTACGAATATGTTACAAAACACAAAAAATA
>USKN01000045.1 GCA_900555295.1 uncultured Eubacteriales bacterium | reverse complement strand
AATTATTTTTGCTTTTAATACCGCCGCTATGGTTTTGCCGTCTTTTACGGTGCCGTCCATAATCATTTTTGTAAGCTCCGTTATGTGTATTTTTTCGGTAGAAACAAATTCGTCTTCGTCGGGGTGTTTTTTGCCCTGTTTAAGACCTGTTGCAATAAACAGTCTTAAATTTTCATCGGTATAACCCACAGACGGGTAAAACTCGCCAATAAATTCAAGCTTTTCCGCCACAAGTCCTGTTTCTTCACTTAATTCGCGGCGTGCTGCGTCGTATATATCTTCATTGCCTTTATCGAGCTTTCCTGCCGGCACTTCAAGCATTAATTCGTTATACGGTATTCTAAACTGTTTAACAAGGTAAACATATCCGTCATCATCAACGGCAACCACGGCAACACCGCCGGGGTGGCGAACAATTTCACGCTTTGCCTGCCTGCCGTTCGGCAAAACAACCGTACCCAACTCAACATTTATTATTTTACCGTTATATATGGTGTCTGTACTTATTGTTTTTTCTGTATAATTCATTTTTGTTTTGCCTGCCTTTTTGATTTATTTTTTTTGCGCCGCGATATATACATTACGCTTACAACCAATACTATACCAATTGCAATTATTGCTGCCGACGCAATGCGCCGTACTCCTATTTGCAGTGCCGTGCCTCCGTACATAAGGTGCCAAAACGCGCTGTTGTGTGCCGTACCCTGCGGAGTAATGTTTATTACATCCGCCGTATTGTCGGTACCGTCGATTACTTTACCGTTTTTATTAATGTATTTAATCGGCAGTTTAAGTTTCGCGTTCGGATAAATAGATACGTTTTCATCATTGCGTTTTAAGTATACATTACCGCCGTCAAATTCATATTTTGTTTCTGCTCCGCCCGATGCGGCAAAGTACGCAAGCGCCGCAATATCATCCATACAATCCTCGCCTTTCATTGTTTCGGGAACAAGAAAATTAAGAGTTTTTATATCTACGGTATCTACTTTATACGCACAGTTTTTAATTCTGTATGTATCACCCGTTTTTTGTATCGACGCAAAAATATTATCGCCTATTTTGGGTTGATTATATTCATCGGCGTGATCGGTACAGTATGAATAGTGAAATTTTTGAATATTAAATTTTTCGGGTAGCTGTTCTTTTGCCGAAACGCCTTTTTTATCGTTCGGGTCGGGATTAAACTTTCTTATACTGTCAAAATAATCAACCGATACATAATTATCGGTTATATCGCTTACGGTAGCCAATATAAGATAATCTGTTTTATCATCAAAAACCGCTTTGGCAATTTTTTTTGCATAAACCGCTTGTGTTAAAAAAATTGTCGTTATCAAAAAAACACAAATTACGGCAAATCTTTTTTTCAACTTATATCACTCCCGTTACTAATTAATTTTTTGCTCTTTTATTCTTTTTATTTTTATTATATAAAAAGAGAGCATTTTATATAATTTATAATGCCCCCTCTTTACCGCACACATAATATATGTTTGCAAGTATTTGTTATTGCCGAAACAATATTGTGTTTTAATTATTCAGCGTCTGTTGCCGTTTCCTGTTCATCGGCAGGTGCTTCTTGTGCAGCCTCCGCCGACTCTTCGGCAGCCTCGTTTTGAACCTCTGTATCTTCGTTTGTTTCGGGTTCAAGCAATGCTCTTATGCTCAAACCGATTTTTTGATTGTCCAAATCAAGTTCAACAACCTTTGCCTGTACGTGCTGACCAACGGTAAGTTCGTCCTCAACTTTGCCTATTCTTTTGTTGGCAACCTGTGAAATATGAATTAAACCGTCAACACCGGGATAAATTTCCGCAAATGCACCGAACGGAACAATTCTTACAATTTTACAATCGATTACGCTGCCTTCAGAAAGCTCATTTTTAACTTTAATCCACGGATCGTCCTCTGTTTTTTTGTATCCGAGAGAAACTTTGTTTTTCTCTTTGTCAAATTCAATAACATAAACGTCTACAACGTCGCCTTCTTTAACAACCTCCGACGGGTGCTTTATTTTTGACCAGGAAAGCTCCGAAATATGAATTAAGCCGTCAACGCCGCCGATATCCGCAAACGCACCAAAATTGGTAATTGATTTAATAACACCCTGATAGTGTTTGCCAACTTCAACATTTGCCCAAAAATCAGCTGCAAGAGCTTCTTTTTGTTCTTTAATAACAGATTTAACCGAACCTACGATTTTGGTTCTGCCGCGCATTTTTTTAATATCGATAATTCTAAACGATACTTCGCTGCCAACAAGTGTTTCGGGTTCGGCAACATATCTGTCGCTTGCCTGCGAAAGAGGAATAAATATTCTTACGCCTTTGCATACAACAATTACTCCGCCTTTAACACTCTGTACAACTTTGCCTGTAAGAACTTCTTTTGTTTCAAAAGCGTCTTCAATTTCTTTTACGCCTTTCATAGCGGCAATCTTTTTCATTGAAAGTGTAACTTCACCTTCAACATCGTTAACTCTTACAACAAAAACTTCAACTTCGTCACCGACTTTAACAAGTTCCTTAATATCCGCATTCGGATCATCGGTAACTTCTGATGCGGGAACAAATCCGTCTGACTTAAAGCCTAAATTTACGCTTACGCCCGCGTCCGAAACCGCAATAACGGTTCCTTTCACTATATCCCTTGTATTTAAAGTGATTAGAGATTTTTCATACTCCTCAAAAGCTTGGGCAAATTCATTACCCTTTAATTTTTCTTCCATTCCTAAAACTACCTCCTTAATAATACACGACGGTGCCGAAGCCCCTGCCGTTATACCAATTTTCCTTGGTATATCTATATTTTGAGGAAATTCCTCAAAACTTTCAATTTGGTAAGTATTGCCGCAATATGATGAACATATGGCGGCAAGTTTATTTGTGTTTGAACTGTGCTTTCCGCCTATAACAATCATTAAATCAACATTTTGGGCAATATATGCAGCCTCTCGCTGCCTCTCGCTCGTGGCACTGCAAATGGTATTGTAAATTTCAGGCTCACGGCACGTTTTGTTTAAAAAATCAACAATACTGTCAAACGTGGCTCTGTCCAGAGTTGTTTGGCTTACGGCACATACTTTGTCACCGTACGAAAGTTTGCCTTTAAGACTTTCGGGGCTTGCGGCAATAAATGCCGACATATTGCACCACCCGTTTATACCCTGTACTTCGGGGTGATTTTCGTCGCCCGCAATAACAATTTTATATCCGTCTTTATATTTTTGGCTGACAATATTATGAATTTTTTTAACAAACGGACAAGTAAGGTCTATACATTCTATACCGCGCCTTTTAATTTCGTCCGTTATTTGCCTGCCCACACCGTGTGTGCGTATGGCAAGCCGTACTCCGCTTTTAAGAGCGTTTAAATTGTCTATACTCTCAACGCCCTTTTTTTTGAGTTTTTTAACAACGTGAGCATTATGAATAATGGGACCGAGTGTTGATACGGGCGATTTTTCCGCCTCAAGTTCAAGCTTTTCAACCGCTCTTTTAACGCCGAAACAAAACCCGGCGGTTTTTGCAACCGTTATATCCATTTACTGCACCTCACAGTCAAGTATTATACTATACATACTTATTATAAATCAACAATAATTTTATTTTGTAACATTAATTTAATTTTAACAGGTCATCATACAACTCTATACTCTTTTTTTCGTAATCTTCTTTGGTAAATTTTTCACCGTTTTTCGGTAAAACATATTGCGGTTTGCCTATTGAAACTGTCATTTTTGAAAAAAGCTTAAAATCCGATATTATATGAACGGGTATAACGGGCGCTTCGCTTTTTGCCGCAATAAACGCAACACCCATCTGCGGTTTTGCATTTGGATTTTTTTTGGAACGTGTTCCTGTGGGAAATATTCCAAATAAATTACCGGCTTCAATACATTTAACCGACTGCTTAACCGCCGCAAAATCCGATACGCTTCGTTTTACAAATATTGTTCCTATGGATTTTAAAACCCATCCCACAAAAAAAGCGTGTTCTAACTCTTCTTTTGCCATAAAACTTACTTTGCGGGGCATAAAGCACTCAATAATTACAGGGTCCCAATAGCTTGTGTGATTTATGCACACAAGCGCACCGCCGTCGGAAGGTATATTTTCTTTTCCTTTAACGGTTATTCTGAAACAAAACATACAAAACAATCTCACCAAAGTTACAACAATATTATAAAGCATTTTTATGCGCCGCCTTTTCGGTAATAATTTTTTCAATAAGCTCAACCGACTCATCAAAATCAAGTTCGCTTGTATCTGCTTTTACAGCGTCATCGGCAATTTTAAGCGGTGCGGTACTGCGGGTTGAATCATTATTATCGCGATAACGCATATCTTCAAGCACTTCATTAAAAGTTACTTTTTCGCCCCGCTCTGCAAGTTCCTTGTATCTGCGTTTTGCACGCGCCTCACAGCTTGCGGTTAAAAATATTTTAACATCGGCATTAGGCAAAACACAGGTGCCTATATCTCTGCCGTCCATTATACAGCTCGCCTTTTGCGCAAGCGAACGCTGTATTTGCAAAAGCCGCTCTCTCACCTCGGGTATAACGGCAATATCCGACGCACCCATTGACACCTCGGGAGTGCGAATAAAAGCGGTTACGTCTTTTCCGTCAACATACATTTTTTGACCGTCTTTTTCGCACACTATATCAAGCTTTGTATCCGAAAGCATATCTATTACTTTTTGGTGTTCGCTTTTTATATTGATTTTTAAATTAATTGCTTTATATGCAAGAGTTCTGAACATAGCTCCCGTATCTATGTATACAAAACCGAGTCTGTTTGCCACTATTTTTGAAATAGTGCTTTTGCCCGCACCCGACGGGCCGTCAATTGCAACGGTTATCATTTTAAAATCTCTCCTTTTTGCAGTCAATATCAATATTATATATCATTATAAATTTTTTCTCAATAGTTTTTTAAAAAAATTTATAAAAAAGTATTGACAAATATAAAACAAAGGAATATAATAATAACAGTTGAACAATTATTCAAATGTTTAAATGAGGTGAGCATATGTGCCATAAAACCAAAAAAGCTGACAATACAACAGATAAAGACTTTGTTTGTGACGAAATTTGCACTCACGTAAATATCATTGCAGACACAAAATCAAAAATGCATTCCGATGATATATCGTACAAAACAGCCGAACTATTTAAAATATTCGGTGACAAAACAAGGCTTAAAATACTTGATGCACTGTCGGTTAACGAGCTTTGCGTTTGCGACATAGCCGATATTTTGGGTATGACGATATCCGCAATAAGCCACCAGCTGCGCATTTTAAAAACGGTAAACTTAATAAAACAGCGCCGCGACGGCAAATCTATTTTGTATTCGCTTGCGGACGAACACGTTGAAAAACTCATAGCAACGGGCATTGAGCACGTTACGGAGTGATATTATATATAATACGGGAGGAATTAACAATGAAAAAAACATTTAAAATACAAGATCTTGACTGCGCACACTGTGCGGCAAAATTTGAGGAAGCACTCAAAAAAATAGACGGTGTTGAAAACGCTGCCGTAAACTTTATAACCCAAAAGGTTATTGTTGAAGCCGACGAAAGTCTTATGGACAATATTTTTAAACAAGCAAAAAAAGAACTTAAAAAAGTAGAACCCGACGCAGAGCTTATGTAACAGACACCGCGGTGCCCAACCTGTAAAGGAGGTATTGTTAATGACCAAAAAGCAAAAAAAACTGTTATACAGAATTATAATATCCGCAGTTTTATTTATTTCCGCGGAAATAATTAACCGTTTTACAAGTATAACCGTACTTTATGCGGCGCTTTATATTGCGGCATATTTAACGGTTGGATATGACATACTCAAAAAAGCGATAAACGGCATTATGCATCTTAAAATGCTCGATGAAAGCTTTTTAATGACCGTTGCGTCACTCGGCGCATTCGGACTCGGTATGTTTTCGGAAGCGTGCTTTGTTATGCTGTTTTATCAAACAGGCGAACTTTTTCAAAGCTGTGCGGTAGGTAAAAGCAGAAGGTCAATTTCGGCACTTATGGATATTATGCCAGAATACGCATATGTGGAAAGCGACGGCAAAATTATTCAAAAAGACCCGTCGTTAGTTTGCCCCAATGATATTATTGTAATTAAAGCGGGAGAAAGAATACCGCTTGACGGTATTGTTAAAGACGGCACAAGTACACTTGATACATCGGCACTTACGGGCGAATCGGTTCCCGTATGCGTAAAATGCGGTGACAGCGTATTAAGCGGAAGTATTAATTTAAACGGAACTTTGCGCGTTGAGGTAACAAAACCGTACGAAAATTCGGCGGTTGCAAAAATTATGGAGCTTGTTGAAAACGCGTCGAGCGAAAAATCAAAATCCGAAAATTTTATTACTTCATTTGCAAAATACTATACTCCCATTGTGGTAATTGCCGCTGTTGTAACGGCTGTAATTCCGTCGCTTATTACAGGTGATTTTGCATCATGGATTAAACGCGCATTAATCTTTTTGGTTGTATCCTGCCCCTGCGCACTTGTTGTAAGCGTACCTCTTACATTTTTCAGCGCAATAGGCAGAGCGTCGTCAAAAGGCGTGCTTATTAAAGGCTCGGGTTATATAGAAAAGCTGACAAAAGCCGAAACCGCTGTATTTGATAAAACAGGAACAATAACAGAGGGCAATTTATATGTTGTAAATACGTCACCTGCAAACGACTACAGCGAAAATGAACTTATTTCGCTTGCCGCTGCGGCAGAAAAATACAGCTCCCACCCTATTTCCTCGGCAATATCGTCATATGCCGAAAAAAATGGCTGCACATTACCACAAACTTTAAACCATACCGAAACGGCAGGTTACGGCATAACTGCCGAGTATAACGAAAAAACTATTCTTGCCGGCAATGAAAAGCTTATGAAAAAGTATAATATAAATTATACCGAATGTACCGATACGGGAACAATAGTATATGTTGCCTTTGACGGAAAATTTGCCGGAAGTATTACCGTTGCCGATAAACTTAAAGAAAACGCGGCACAAACAATGGCAGATTTAAAAAAACTCGGCGTAACAAAAACCGTAATGCTTACGGGCGACAAGAAAAAAATTGCCGAACAAACCGCAAAAAATGCAGGCATAGACGAATATTACGCAGAGCTTTTGCCCGACGGAAAAGTGGAAAAATTGAGAGAATTGATACAAAAAAGCAAATGTACCGTATTTACGGGTGACGGAATTAACGACGCTCCGTCGCTTGCGATTGCCGATGTGGGAATTGCAATGGGCGCTATGGGAAGCGACGCGGCAATAGAGGCGGCAGACATTGTGCTTACCGATGACAACACAAATAAAATACCGTTTGCAATACGTCTTTCAAAAGCAACAATAAAAATTGTAAATCAAAATATTGTATTTGCACTTGCCGTTAAATTTGCCGTTCTTGCATTTACCGCACTTGACATTACAGATATGGGAAGTGCCGTATTTGCAGACGTAGGTGTGCTTGTAATTGCAATAGCAAACGCAATGCGTGCGCAATATATAAAATAAAAACCAAAAAACGATAAAATTAAACATTTTTTAACAAAATCTCCCCTTTGGGCATAATATAAAACCGAGGGGGTGATTTTTTTATGTTAACAAATTCAAAATGTAATTGCAATTGTACCTGCAACTGTACGGGTATTGCACTATTTGCGGGTATTATAGCGGGCATAATAGCGGGAATTTTATATTACACAACCGTTATAACATCAACGGCGGCAATAGCATATGCGGCATTCGGTGTTGCGGCATTGGGCATAATAATTGCATTTTTATGTGCTTCGGCACGCATTACCGGTGTGCAAAGATGTATTTGCAATAATTTGCCTTTGTTGCTTATAGGTGTGGCAGGCACTTTTATATCGGCAATTATAATATCATCGGTTACGCTCAATGTTGAGGCTGTTATAAGCGCAGTATTAATCGGTACTACCGTTTTGTTTACCATTCTTACCTTATCGGCAATAATATGTGCAATTATATGTATATCGGGCTGTAATGCGTGTAATACAAACAATTGATTTTTAAAAACATTCCGCACTGTTTTTTATAGTACCAAAAGAGGGTACAAAAAAACAATATCGTTTTGCCGCACCCTCTTTTTAACAAATTGCACGGTAAGGAAAAAACATTTTTCCGCACCGTGCAATTTAATATATTTTAATATTTTACGGGTTTTATCCCCATTTCAATCCCAAGCGGATAATGTCCGCTTTTTCTGCTGAATATCATTATTCCGCAATCGGTTTCAAGCTTTATTGTAAACACATTCGGCATACCCTTTAAAACAAACGGCGGTATAGATACCGTACACAGCGCACCGCACTCAATATTTGTTTTAATATTTTCATTGTAAATATAGGTTAAAAATCCGCATTCGTTTTTTAAACGATTGTATTTAAAAGTATTAATACGGATATTATTGGCATAAATATGTATTTCACCCGCATTTTTTAATGTGCATAATTCAAGCGATATATAAACGGGTTTACCGTATTCGTATCCCGGAACAGACGTCTTTTTTATATCAAATTCAAGTTTGCCTTTTCCAAAAGCGCACAAAGTATCCGCATATATTTCAGGCTTTTTATCAAACCCCGAAAAACCTATATCGGTTAAATCCGTTTTAAGCGTATTGGCTTTCGGGTAAAAAATATCAAACATAAAAAAATTACGTGAAATAATTTTTTCGCTTTGTGTTTCGGTAAGATATATTTCAACCGTTGCCAACGCGTCTATAACGGGAACGGTAAATTTTATACTGCCCGCCTCGGTTATTTTTCCGCTCTCATACACCACCGACATTACGCCCTCGTTGGATACTATAATATCCCCCGATTTTGTTTTCAGCGATAATCTCCATTTAACGCTTTTATCGTTAAGTATACCCTCCCCTTTTAAGCTTGATATACATATTGGCACATCAAGCACACGCCCGGGTTTAACCTGTGTAATGTTTTGCATACGGTACACGGGAAAGTCGCTGCACATTAAATCCTTATATGTCATACCGCATACAAAAGCTTCATAATTGTACGGCTTAATTTTTATGCCTGACATATCGCAGGATTTGAGTCTTAAATTATTAACTTTATTTTTTTGTTCACATGCCCTGTTCATATCGGCACCTCTTGTATTAATTCTGTTTTCTTACAATTTTGTATTCATCATAAAAACTGTAATACGGACAAGACGGCTTATATCCGCCAAAACTTACCGCATCATCTTCATCAACATCAATTGTACAGCAATATGCCCCGTAATCGTCATCATAATCATAATAAGCACAGGTATCGCATTGAATTTCTTTTTGCTTTTTTTCTTTGTTATCTTTTTTCATAACCGCAGCCTCATATATCTTTAAAATATTGGTATATATAGCATTTAAGCATTCCGTTATACAGTTTGCGCCTTTTATCGCACTTACCGTATATACTCTCAAACTTTTCGTGCGATGTAAATATATATTTTTTTGTATGGGCAAACTCATTAAATTTTTTACGCATAACCGCATAAAGTTTTTCGCAGCTTTCAGCGTCCATAAGACGTTCGCCGTACGGAGGGTTACACACTATTATACCGTTGCCGTTAAACGGTTTTAAATCTTTTACATCGCATACGTTGAAGTGTATTTTATCCGCCACGTGTGCGCGTGCGGCATTGGCACGTGCCGTTTTTATTGCGTCAGCACTAATATCCGACGCATATATATGCACATCGCAATTTTTGTTTTCGTTTTCCCGTGCCTCATCACGTGCATCTTTCCAGGCACCGGCTCCTATGTGGTTTACCCACGTTTCGCTTACAAAGTGCCTGTTAATACCCGGTGCAATGTTACTTGCATACAACGCTGCCTCTATGGGCAATGTTCCGCTGCCGCAAAACGGGTCAAAAAACACGCGATCGCCCCTCCAGCGCGCAACATCCAAAACAGCATAAGCAAGAGTTTCTCTCATTGGCGCAACAACACCCTTTTGCCTGTAACCCCTTTTATAAAGACTTACCCCCGATGTATCGATATACAATGTAACGGTATCTTTCATAAGTCCAAACTGTATGGGATACATTGCACCCGTTTCATCAAACCATTGTATGCCGTATTTTGACGATAACCGTGACGCAATGGCTTTTTTTATAATTTTTTGACAATCGGGAACACTGTGCAGCTGCGATTTTAAGCTAAATCCCTTTACAGGAAACGCCGCGTCGCGCTCTATGTACCTTTCCCATTCTACCGATGCAACTCCTTTAAACAGCATATCAAAAGTAGTTGCCCTAAACTCGGCAACTTTAATCATTACTCTTTCGGCACAGCGCAGGTTAATGTTTGCAAGACATATTGCCTCAAAATCACCCTCAAACGTAACGCGTCCGTCAATAACCTCGGTTGTGTCATAGCCTAATTTTCTAACTTCGTTTGCAACAATTGCTTCCGTACCCAAAAGGGTTGGAATACTCAATAATAATCTTTCGTTTTTCATATTAAAAACACCGACATTTCTTTTAAGTTACTTATACTGTACCATAACAACGCAGGCGGCATATCGTCGCCGTAGTATTATGATTCAATGTTCTCCGAAACATAGAAATCTTTGATTTCGTTATGTTTCGTGAGGTTATTATAACACATTTTAAACAAAAAAAGCAATACAAATTTTTAAAAGCATATACTGTATATGGGTGAATTTTATGTTTGGTTTTGAAGTAACACAGGCAATTACAATTTTGGCAACAGTTATAGCACAAACGGTAAGCGAGGAAGAAGCGGCATTGCTTTCGGCTGTCTTTACACAGCTTGGCGATACCCTTGCCACATTAGCCGTTGCAAAAACAATGGAAGAGGATAAAAACAAATCACCCTCAAACCAATACTATGACGAGGATATTACAATTAATTAACACTTTGCATTAGAAAAGATGAAGTTGAACACGCATTGCCCAACGCGTAATGTTTTTTTCAATCTTTTAATACAACCTATTATTATACATTTACCGTATATTTGTGTGCTAATAAATATTGCAAAATAAATTATAATATTTATGGGAGTGATTTTAAGTGAAAAATGAACATTTTGACAGTTGGCTTCTTATAGGCTTAGGCAGACGTTACGATATCCGAACCCGTTTTTTTAGGTAAATTTTCCGTATTAC